>DATLTB010000069.1:0-18512 GCA_035533815.1 Chitinophagaceae bacterium | reverse complement strand
GAATGTCCGCAGTGTGGAACATTACATGACCGGGACATCAATGCTGCAAGGAATATAAAGAAAATGGGATTATCAGGGTCAGGTAGATCCGAAGTGCCCGTGGAGCAGCGGCGGTTACGCCGGGCGAAGAAGCGGGAAAATGTACTTGTCCCAATAAGTATATACCTCAAACTGTAGCTTTGTGACAGGCTGGATAAAAACAGACGGGTAATTGATTAGGTGAGGTTATCGGCATTTCCCATAAAGGTTAAAACAAGACAGAGGGGTGAACAGGAGTTTCCCCCTAATTTGAATCCGGCAATGAAGGCGAACACTGATATATCTAAAAAAAATACCGTTAACCTCAGGGGCCCGGTACCCATGGCCCTGTCAATACCAGACTATGAAAAAATCCCGCATCCTAAGCATTGACGGAGGTGGCATAAGGGGGATCATCCCGGCTACTATCCTGCTTTACCTGGAAAAGCAGTTAAAGATCAAGACTGGCAAGGACCGTAACATAGGGGATTGGTTTGACATGATTGCCGGGACAAGTACGGGTGGGATATTAGCCTGTATTTATCTCATTGCTGATTTTAATGGTAAAGCCAGGTATTCGGCTGAGGAAGCATTGAACCTGTACCTGAAGGACGGTCCATCCATATTTCAGTTAAATGAACTCCAGGAGATAAGTAGCGGATTTGGTTTATTACACCCTAAATATTCCAATCTAGCATTATGCAGGTTACTGGTTGGATTCTTTCAGAATATGCTGATGAGCGACATCAAGAAGCCATACCTGATCACGTCTTACGATATTGAAAACAGGAAGAGCGTGCTGTTTTGTTACGGAGATGACAATAAAGATTCCCCGATTGCCCTGGTTACTCAGGCTACAGCGGCAGCACCTACTTATTTTGCCCCTTTGCCCTTTGGAGATACCCAAAAGCACATGATCCTTATTGATGGCGGGATGGTGGCCAATAATCCCACCATGTGCACTTATGTGGAGGCCCAAAAAACCAAAATTGGGACAATTTTAAACGATACATTTAAAAAGGATAATCCGGATATTCATGATATGCTCATCGTCTCTTTGGATACAGGAAATACTAAACTACAACCCTATACTGATATGCAGAACGCGGGGGAAATAAAATGGGTTAAGCCGCTTTTTGACATCATGATGTCCACCAGTTCAGAAATTGTAGATTACCAGGTAAGGAAAGAATTTGAAGGTACCGATCAATATTACCGGATTGCTTCCCCGCTTATTAATGCTTCTCCTGTTATGGATGATGCCGAAGCTATTAATATTGAAGCATTACATCAGGATGCGCTGAATTACATATCCGGTAACGAGGCCATATTGGATGAAGTAATGGATCAGTTAATTGAAAATGATTGATCAGCTGATCAGCTGAAGGAAAATGGCAGGATGCCTATCAGTATCAGAAAACCTGTTAGGGCAGCGCAAATCATCATTAACCGGTGCTGGCTTTTGGAGATTCCATCCTTAACGGAAGCACCGGGTACATTACTTGTTCAGTTATCCCTTTTTTTTCACCCTTCAGGTGACCATTTCCTACAAATAAGCCATCCTCTTTTATCAATTAATTTTCCCGAATTTGAAATCATTTTAATGAAGGACTGCAATCTTCCTGGACATTGGGTGTTAACTTCGCCCCTAAACACGGGCCTTGATACTGGTTACGGGAGCAACGGGGTTTATTGGCAGCCATCTGGTGAAGGAGTTGTCTGCATCAGGTGAAGAAGTCCGGGCCATGTTCCGCCGGGAAAAGCCCGGGATGGGAGAACAGTTCCCAAACCTGCAGTGGGTACAGGGAGATATCCTGGACATGCATTCCCTGGAAGAAGCCTGCCGGGGTGTCCGCACTATTTATCATGCTGCCGGAAAAATATCCTTCTGGTCCAGGGACCGGGCCATGCTGATGAAAGTCAATGTGGAAGGGACGGCGAATGTGGTCAATCTCGCCCTGGAGCAGGGCGTCCACAAGGTAGTGCATATCAGCAGTGTGGCTGCGATAGGCAGGCCGGTCAATGGCCAGCTGATCGGGGAATACTGTAAATGGGAGGACAGTCCCAACAATTCCCAATATGCGCTAAGCAAATACCTGGGGGAAATGGAAGTCTGGAGGGCTATCGGAGAAGGGCTGGATGCAGTTATTGTAAACCCTTCCATCGTGCTGGGCCGGGGAAACGGCAAAGATGGATCCTCCTCCCTGGTACGTTCCGCATACCGGGAGTTTCCCTGGTACACAAAGGGCATTAACGGTTTCGTGGATGTGAACGATGTGGTGCAGGCGATGATCCTGCTTGGCCAAAGCCCTATCACCGCAAGACGTTTTATCCTCAGCGGGGATAACTGGTCCTACCGGAGACTCTTCACTGAAATGGCTGTTGCGTTGAACAGGCGCCCTCCCCATATCAAGGCCTCCCCCATGCTGGGCAGCCTGGTCTGGAAAATAATGGCCTTCAAAAGCCTGTTCACCGGAAAAGCTCCCCTGATCACCCGGGAAACTGCCCGTACGGCGCAACTGAAAGTGTATTATGATACCGAAAATATCATCTCCGCTTTGCCGGGATTCCGGTTCACGAACCTGGAGCTTTCCGTTAAAGCCGCTTGTGCAGCCTTTTTGGAACAGCTTGGCCATTAATTGACCCCCGGTTTCTTCATCATCTTTTCCCATAATTCCGGGATCCGGCGGATCCATACCAATTCCCGCTGCCTGGCTCGGGCTTCGCCAGCCGGGAACCCCATATACACCTTACCTCCTTCCAGGCTATGGGTGACCCCGGACTGGCCGAGCACCTCTGCGCCTTTGCCGATAGTCAGATCCTTGGCTACCCCCACCTGACCCCAGATGATCACTTCATCCTCGACACACACTTTACCGGCAATGCCTACCTGCGCCACCAGCAGACAATTTTTACCTATGACCGTACCATGCCCGATATGCACCTGGTTATCCAGCTTGGTCCCCTGTCCGATAATGGTGTCACCGCTAACTCCCCTGTCCACCGTGCAATTGGCCCCAATCTCCACATAGTCCTGAATGATCACCCTCCCACAGCTTTCCAGTTTGTCATATTGCGGTTCCTGCTGCTTTCTTCTCTTAAAATAAAAAGCATCTGCACCGATAACCGTACCCGCATGAATGATCACCCCCTTTCCAATGGTACAATGATCATAGATCGTTACATGAGGATGGATCAGGCAATCCTCACCGATCCGGACATGATTGCCGATAAAGACTCCGGGCTGAACCACCGTCCGGGGTCCAATCACCGACGATTCGGAGATCATCCCGGCGGCAGGTTCAAAAGGCCGCAGGTGCCTGACCAGTTTCACATAGGCGCTGAACGGATCTGCAGTGATGAGTAAGGCTTTGCCCGCAGGGCAATCCACCTGCTTATTGATGATGATCACTGTAGCGGCGGAATCCAGGCAGGCCCGGTAATATTTTTCCGTATCCACAAAAGAAATATCTCCGGGACTGACTTTATGGATCTCATTGATTCCCGTAGCTTCTATGGAAGGATCGCCGGTCAGTTCAGCGTGGATGAAATCAGCTATCCATCTGACAGACAACGGAGTGTTCAGTTTCATGGTAAATAGATTGATGATGATCCGAAGGACTCTTTGGGGCGGCAGGAATTGATTGGCACCAGACAAAGTTAAGCACTGTAATATTCTGTATCAAGGAATCTGGATCCTGGCATAATTCCGCAAATCAGTATTTTCCAGGGAAAATCATGGGAAAAACAGCGGCGGTTATCCACAATGAAATATTGAATGTGTATAAAATTTTTACAAAAATTTTCTTTTCTGAATAAATTCTTTTTAATATTGTGTAGGGAAATTTGATTCCCTGTACTTACTAACCCATTTACATCGCACAAAAGCCCGGTTGTTCCTGCAACCGGGCTTTTTTTTTGCTGAAGTTTCCCGCTGTCCCCGGGTGTTGATCGGATGCTTCGTGTTCACGCAAACTCTTCCGATCCGAAAAAGATAATTCCCTGCACTTCCGGGAACCCATATCCATTCAGCTTCCGTACCCCGCAATGAAAAATAGGGTAATTTGGGATTTGATGAATGCGTCTATCTGGCATTATTTTATACTGTATAAACCTTACCGTATTCTTTCGGGATTTACCGGGGAAGGATCGCAACAGACACTCGCCAGCCTGACTGTTTTTCCAAAGGATGTTTATCCTGTCGGACGACTAGACCAGGATAGTGAAGGCCTCCTGCTGCTGACCAATGATAAAACCCTTAATCACCGGCTGTTGTCTCCCGGGAACCGGCATGAACGGGAATATTGGGTGCAGGTGGAAGGGGATATCACGGCCGGTGCCCTGGCACAGCTTAGAAACGGTTTGCCGATCCGGCTGGACGGTATTCCCTACCTGACCAAACCCTGTCAGGCTGAAAGATTCAGGTATCCGCCGGAAGTACCTGTGAGGATTCCCCCGGTACGCACCCGGATGCAGATCCCGGACAGCTGGATCAGGCTGGTGCTTCAGGAAGGTAAAAACCGGCAGATCCGCCGCATGGCCGCTGCAACCGGGTTTCCGGTGCTGCGGATCATCCGCTACCGGATAGCGGGGATTACCCTGGCGGGCATGCTTCCCGGGGAACTGAAGGAATTGAACAGGGATGAGTTCTATCAATCCTTGTTTGTCCCCTGAAACCGGGTAGGGGCAGAGGAATTACGGAAATTCTCCCGTAGGTTTGTTCCACAATTTCCTGTATGCTGAAATCCATGACCGGGTATGGAAGGGCCGAGATGACCAGGGGGGAACGCCTGATCACGGTAGAGATCAAATCCCTTAACGGCAAACAGCTGGAGCTATACCTGAAAATTCCTGCTGCCCTGAAAGCATTTGAATTCGATATCCGCAGCCTGCTCCAGCAGCAGTTGCAACGGGGCACACTGGATTTCACTGTCACCCTCAATCAGCATGGTACCGCAAAGCCTGTCATCATCAACAATGAGCTGGCCAGGCAGTATTATCTCTCTATCAGTGCACTTGCCAAAGACCTGCATTTACCGGAAACTGATCTGCTGAGTGCCTTGATCCGGCTTCCTGAAGTGATCAGTCCCGCAGCTGAACAATTATCCGAAAAGCAGTGGCTGGAGGTACGGGAGGTGATCCTTGCCGCGGTGACTGACCTGGACAAACACCGGCTGGATGAAGGGGCCATGCTGGAAGGAGACTTGCTGCTGAGGCTGGACAACATTGAGGCTTACCGGGAAAAAATTATCATCCAGGATCCCCTGCGCAGAGAAAAAATGAGGCTCAGGCTGGACAGCCTGCTGAACGGTCAGCAGATCAAGGAAAAAACGGATACCGGAAGGCTGGAACAGGAACTGGTCTTTTATGTGGAACGCATGGATATTGCCGAAGAACTTTCCAGGCTGGCCAACCATTGCAGGTATTTCAGGGATGTACTGCAAGAACCTGACCCGGCCAAGGGGAAAAAACTGGGTTTTGTACTCCAGGAGATAGGCAGGGAGATCAATACCACCGGTTCGAAGGCCAATGATGCAGCCATACAGCAGTGGGTGGTCATGATGAAGGATGAACTGGAAAAAGCCAGAGAACAGGTCCTCAATGTGCTTTAACCCGATTAATCATGCCCCTGAAACGGATATTTTACGCCTGTCTTATCCTGTGCACGGCTTCCTGCAGCAAGCTCGACAGCCTGAGGGTATTTGAACAAAACACTCCGATACCGGAATATGCCTGGCGCTATCGTTTCAGGCCTTCCTTTCAGGTGGCTATTACCGATACCTTAAGTTATTATACCTTTTATGTCACGATCCGGCATACCGATGCATACCCCTACAGCAATATCTGGCTGCTGATCACTTCCCGGTATCCCGGGGAAAAGGACACCACCAGCCGGGTGGAATTGCCTTTGGCGGATCCGGATGGCCGGTGGATGGGATCGGGGATGGATGATATATTTTCCCAGCGGGTGCTCATCCGCCAGCATGCTATCCTGTCCAAACCCGGCAACTATACATTTACCTTTCAACAGGACATGCGGCAGAATCCCCTGCCCCATGTGCTGAGTGTGGGGCTCCGCATTGAGAAGGCAGGGTCCCGGCAGCCATGAAAAGTGCAACAAAGAACCGGATAAAGGCCACGGGTTTCATTTCCGTCCTTTATGTCTTCCTGCTCTGCTATACCATTGCAGCGCTGGTCGCCTGGGGAATTTTCCTGGAACACCAGAACCAGCAACTGGCCCGACAGCAAATCATCATCCTGGGACTCCGGACTGACCGGATTCGCCAGGCCGGGGTCTACAGGGCTGGATTGAACCATATATTAAATCAGGAAAAAGGGCACACCTGGCAGTATTTCGGGGAAGGAGGAACCTTCCTGATCATCATCCTCATCGGCGCAGGCTATGTTTATGGGGGGGTACGCAAACATATCCGGCTTTCCCAGCAGCAATTTAATTTCATGATGGCCGTCACCCATGAATTAAAATCTCCCATTGCCGTGATCCAGCTCAATATGGAGACCCTGTCCAGGCACAGACTGGATGAACATACCCGCACCAGGCTTCTGGAAAATACCATCCTGGAAACCAGCCGGCTCAACCACCTGTGTAATAATATGCTGCTGGCTTCCCAGCTGGAAAGCCGGCAGTTCCGCATCGTGAAGGAAGAATTTGACTTCACCGGACTGGTGGATCAATGTGTCCGGGAAAACAACCTGCGCAGTAATTACCATGAATTCACCGCTGACCTCCAACCGGAGTTGCTGATCAGCGGGGACCGGCTCATGTTGCACCTGGCAGTGAATAACCTCCTGGAAAATGCCGTCAAATATTCACCCCGGGGTTCTGTGATCACCGTGCAGCTCCGGGTTCGGGAGGGCCAGGCTATCCTGCGGGTGTCCGACACGGGTGCAGGAATCCCGGATTCAGAGAAGAAAAAAATATTCAACAGGTTTTACCGGATCGGCAACGAGAATACCCGGACTACCCGGGGAACCGGTCTGGGACTGTATCTAAGCCGTTTTATAGCCCGACAGCACGGAGGAACCATCACGGTTACTGATAATAATCCCAAAGGAAGTAATTTTGAGATCATTCTCCCGGGCGCCGAAACCGGTAATCTGCAAATCTGAATCCCATGAAAGTACAGGGAAAAGCCTCCATCCTGCTGGTGGAGGACGAAGAGAACCTTCAGGAGGCCCTTAAGCTTAACCTGGAACTGGAGGGTTATGAGGTCACCTCTGCAGACAATGGTTCGGCTGCCCTCAAGGCGGTGAAAAATGAATATTTTGACCTGATCATCCTCGATATCATGCTGCCGGAAATGGACGGAATCGCCGTTTGTGAAAATATCCGGGTCCAGAACAATGATGTACCCATCCTGTTCCTCAGTGCCAAGAACAGCAGTGCTGACCGGGTGCAGGGATTAAAAAAAGGGGGTGACGATTACATGACCAAGCCTTTCAATCTCGAGGAGCTCCTGCTGCGGGTGGATAAGCTGATCAGTAAAAACAGGAAGATGAAGGAAAGGGGCTCGGTCCCCAATGAATACCGCTTCGGGGATAATATCATTGATTTCTCCGCCCAGCAGTGCACAGGCAGGGACGGGAAAAAATTTGAACTCAGCAAAAAAGAAATGATGCTGCTCAGGCTGCTTATTGAGAACCGGGGTGAAGTGGTCACCCGGGAACATATCCTGCGGGTGGTCTGGGGTTATAATGTCTATCCGACTACCCGGACCATTGACAATTTCATCCTGAACTTCCGCAAATATTTTGAAGCGGACAGCCGCAATTCCCGGTATTTCCACTCCGTCAGGGGAGTAGGCTACAAATTCACTGATTGAAAAATAATATGGAACTTGCAGGCATGCTGCCGCAGCACCATGAGGGACATCATCACCATGAACCGGTGATCACCGGGGTGAACCGGATCCTCATCATTGGCATCCTGCTCAACCTATTGTTTGTGATTGCAGAAGCGCTGGCGGGGTTTCTGAATCATTCTCTGGCCCTACTCACAGATGCCGGCCACAACCTGGGGGATGCGGCCGGCCTGGCCCTGGCCCTGCTGGCTTTCCGGCTTTCCCGGATCAGATCCAATGATAAATTTACCTATGGCTACCAGAAAACCACCGTGCTGGTGGCCTTGCTCAATACCGTTATCCTGCTGATCGCCATCGGCAGTATCGGGATCGAAGCGCTGCACAGGCTGGTCCATCCTGTCCAGGTCAGGGGCATGGTAGTGGCCGCTGTGGCTGGCGCAGGGATATTCATCAATGGGGGTACCGCATGGCTGTTCGCCCGGGAAAGCAAAAAGGAACTGAATATGCGCAGCGCTTACTTGCATATGACAGCCGACGCCCTGGTCTCCCTGGGAGTGGTGGCAGCCGGAATAGTGATGGCGTACACCGGTTGGTACTGGATGGACAGCCTGGTAAGCTTTGCCATCATGATCGTGATCCTGATTTCAACCTGGGGAGTATTGAGCGACAGCCTCAGGCTCTCCTTGGATGGTGTGCCCCGCAATATCGATATCCAGGAAGTCGAAAGAGCGGCCCGGAATGTGGAGGGGGTGAAAGATATCCATCATGTGCATATCTGGGCGATGAGCACCACGCAGAATGCCCTGACTGCCCATGTGGTGATTGATAAAACGGCCGGCCTGACCGGGGCCGGAATGATCCTGCACCAGCTCAGGCACACCATGGAGCACCTGAACATTCAGCACAGCACATTTGAAATGGAAACAGGCCCGGGAGACTGCGGGGAAAAGACCTGCTGACCGGTCAAAGCGTTTTTAACATATTGCTGGAAGTCCATCCCATGCGGCCATCCTCGAGCCTGATCTTCTCCCAGTTCCCGGCTGTATCCAGCAACCGCACCCGTAGTCCTTCATGGATTCCAAATAAAGCGCTACTGCCCGTATCTGGGGCTTCCCTGACCTGGGCTTCGGGTTGCATGACAATGGCAAATCCCGGTCGGGTTACCTGCTTGTACCGGTAAAAGCCGCAGGTAATGCTTCCTGCAAACATTATGGCGAAAATAACCGCCAGCCAGATCGTCCACCCCCTGCGTGCAGACAACAACCACCGGCAAGCCATAAAAAAAAGACAGACCCAGAAAAAGGACACGCTGATGATCATCCAGGTATTGGTATCATACAGCATCCCTAACTCATGCGCCCAGTTCACAAAGAAAAGCGGGGGAATGGATTCCAGGTGGTCGGCGATATGCTGGTTCGCAAACTGCAGGTTCTCCCTGATGAAAGGATTATCCGGCTCCAGCATCCATGCCTTGTTAAAATAATAAATGCTTGCCCCCAGCCGGCCTGCTTTATAACTGGCATTGCCGGCATCATTATATAATATCGCATTTTTATAACCGGCATTGATAAGCTGTTCAAAAGCAAAAGCTGCGGAATCATATTGCTGCCGGTCATACAAACCTGCTGCCCTGTTGAACTGCTGTTGCGGAGTCTGTCCGGCACAGACCCCGGCAGTCATTGCCAGCAGGAAGATACCGGCAAGGGATTCCAGGGTCCTATATCGGTGCTTTCTCATCTTCTCAGTTGTGTTTCCAGGTTCCCGATAATCTCCAGAGCATCCTTGTAGGTTTGCTTCATCCTGGCCTGCCCACCCGCCGGTGCATAGAGGGCCACTTCACAATCGTCAGTCAGGGCAAATAATCTTTCCGTGTGGGTTCCATTGATTCCGGCTTCTTTCAGGGACTCCCTCACCCGCTCCCGGCTGAGTGAGCCGTAGGGTATGTCCAGCTTGTGACTGAGATAGCCCCAGATCGCCCGGGATGTCTCGTCGTAAAAGGCTTTATCCTCCTGACCTTTCAGGTAACCCGCGGCAACACTAAGCCTGCGGAGGGCGATCCGGTTAGCCCGCCTGTGCTTTAGCAATACCGTGTCGGCTTTCAGTTTCTGCTGTTTATTGCGGATCATGACCGCCAGGATAAGCAATAGGACCGGAAGGATCATTAATGCCCAAAACCACCATGTTCCGACAAGCAGTAAATCCCCCTGGGTCCAGGCTAGTTTCCCCCTAAGCAATGGCTGCAGCATTCCTCCGGACCCATGGGTGTAATCAGACAGCCCGGTGCCTGGGGAAAGGCTGCCCGGCGTCACCTTTATCCGGAAGGGAGGGGTGGAAACAGTTTCATACTTCCCGGCATCAGGGTCAAAATAAGAAAAACTGACGGGAGCAATTTCAAAGTTCCCTGCACTCTTGGGCATGAATACGTATTCAAAGGTCCGTATGCCTGAAAAAGGATTGGCGTTTTTATTGAAATGATCGGTGATCTTCGGATCATAGCTGTCAAAATCAGCCGGGAAATCAATTTTCGGGGCACTGATCATATCAATATTTCCAATCCCGGAAACCGAGAGGGTCAGGGTGGCAGCATCATCGGTGCTCAGGGAGGTTTTATCCAGGCTGGCATTCACCGTAAAATGACCCACGGCTCCTGCGAATCCGGCAGGCTGGCCGGCAGGAAGCGGTTTTACGGTGATCATTACCGGAGGACTGCTCGCATTATAGTTGAAATCCTGGTAGCTGACATCCGGGTTACCGAAGGGATCATTCCCGAACGGATCTTTGAATGCCGGGTCATTGAACAAGCTGGCAAAGGGATCATTATTGTTACCTGATGACTTATTCATCCGGTAAAGCCGGACATCATTCTGTATTTCCACCGGATCCAGTTCCAGGGTGCCTGCCTGAAGCGGGAAGAGCATGGTCTTACGGATGGTGAATACATTATACGTCTCACCGCCTAGTTTTCCAACCTTGGCCTGGATGGGATTTGGCAGGTCTATGTCATGGGAGGAAAACCCGGTAAAGGAGGGTACTTTCGTTACCTGTGAAGAAGCATGCAGCCTGGTATACAGCTTATAGGTGGCCGTGATCTGCTGCCCTACATATACCGTGGTCTTATCCACTTCTGCCCGAGCAAATAAATTCTTCCGGATCAGGGCCATGGGATCCTGCCCCTTCTTCAGCATATCCGAAGAACTGCCTGCCCCTCCGGGCTCCGCTTCACCTGGGGATGGTGCCCAAGGAGAACCTCCGGTATTAGCTGTGCTGCCGCTGGAATTTTGAGGGGTGCCCTGAACCACCTGGATGGTCACCGGATTGGAGGTGACAGGATTGCCGCTTTCTCTTGCCGTGGCCCCGGCAATAGTGAAGGTCCCGATGGACATGGGTTGGAGCAGGTAAGAATAAGTCATGCTCTGGCTTACCTGGCCATTGATGTCATTCATGCTGTTGGACTGGGTCTGCTGCAGGACATTGAAGCCATTGAAGGCAGGTGGCTGGAATCCGGACAGCTGGGTGGCATTTTCCAGTACAAAATTCAACTGGAAAGGCTGGTTAACCCCCACTTTGGAGCTGCTTACCTGGGTGTTGAAACGGAACTGACCCATCAGGCCATTGGACAACCCAGACAGCAAAAAACCACAGAGCAGTATTTTATGAATCCCCTTCTGCATAGCTACTTGGCAAAATTACCCCGGGGGTTTCCAGGCCGGGGGCTGATCCCCGTTAAATCTTAGTTAAAATGACCCGGGTCCTGCCAGGGGGTCAGGGCAAATCTCCCGACATTGGCCTGAGCAGGATCTCCTCCACTACCGTTCCCGGGGGTAACTGGTTTACTGCCCAGATGGTCTCCGCCACATCCTGCGGCGCCATCATCCGGTCAGGCGGTATCCCTGTTTCTTTCCAGGAATCGGTGAACACCGGACCCGGGTAAATCCCCGTCACCCGGATGCCAAAAGGAGCGAGTTCTTCCCGGAGGTTCCTGGAAAAACCGCTGAAGGCAAATTTGGAAATACTGTATGAACCCCCGTTAGGATACGCCTTCAGGCTGGCCGTAGAGCAGATGTTGACGATATGTCCATGTTTTGCGGACATCATGGACGGAAGCAGGGTGCGGGTGAGGTGATAGGCCCCATAAAGGTTCACCGAAATCAGCTGTTCCAGGACACCCTCCTTTTCTCCATATATGGTGCCGGGAAAAAATATTCCCGCATTATTGACCAGCAGGTCCGGGACTCCGGCTTCTGAAACCACCCGCTTCCCGAATGCCTTCGCCTCTTCTGCCCGGGAAAGATCGGCCTGGACTGCCAGCATGCGGATAGACGGATTGATTCCCGACAGTTGCGCGCTTACCCGGCTGATATCTGCTTTATCCCTGGAACAGATCGCCATATTCCATCCTTCCCGGGCAAAGCGGACTGCGATGGCTTTGCCGATTCCCCTGGAAGCCCCTGTAATGACGATGAGTTGCATAAAATATTAACTATTTAGCTTTACCCCCTTTACCGGGTCGCCCAGGCTTTTTCCAGAAATCGCATCCAGTTGCCATACAGGATATTGTCCAGATCTGTCTCCGAGTATCCGCGGTTCAGCAACATGGGTTCAAGCTTCTGCAGATCTGCAATGCTGTCCAGTTCAAGGGGTGCCTGCTCTTTACCGAAAGCGCCATCCAGGTCGGTGCCCAGGCCCGCATGGAATGAGTTGCCCGAAAGCTGGCATATATGATCAATCTGATCGGCAGCATGGAAAAGGGATACTCCCGCAGAAACAGGGGTGGACTGTCCACGGTTCCATCCGGGTATCAGCATCCAGGCATCCATCGCCGTTCCGATCACTGCCCCCCGGTTAATGAGCTCCCGGATCTGGTCATCGCTGAATTGGCGCTGGTGGGGAACCAGGGCCCGGCAATTGTTATGGCTTGCCCAGACCGCTCCCCGAAAATAATCCAGCGCATCCCAGAAGCTCAGATCTGAAAGATGGGTAGTATCCAGGATCATTCCCAGCCTTTCCATTTCCGCGAGCAACTCCCTCCCCTTCGGGCCAAGTCCACCCTCGGAGTTCGTGCCCTGCGCATATACCCCAGGACCGTAATGAGCGGGACCCAGGGCCCTGAGTCCATATCCATATGCTTTTTCCAGGTAATGCAGGTTGATCAGGGAATCAGCTCCTTCCAGGCTCAGCACATACCCGATGGGTAATCCGGGGTCAACCCCTGCCTGCTGCCAACTAAGGACATGCCGGCGGAGCTGGTCACCGGTAGTGATCTGCAGCATTGCTCCCTGATCTTCCATTGTACGGTACCAGGCCAGCTGGCCCTGGGTCTGGGACCAGGCCTGCTCCTGGGAATGCCATCCCTGAAGTGTACCGCCTGGCGGAACATACCTGGCTATCTGGGTGGCCACACAAAGACCCACCCTGCCCTGGCGCATGGCTGGAAGGGAAACCATGCCCTGCCCACGGTCAGGTTTATCCTCCATACCCCGCTCCCTTTCCCTGATTTCTGAGACCGGAAGCCTGAAATCCCGATTCCATTCCAGCGCATTCATGCTGAGATCCAGGTGGGCATCAAATATCAAGCGGGCCATTTAATGATATTGATCAGGTTAAAGGAAGGGGCAGCCAATTCAGATGGTTATCCTTCTTCTGCGGGCAACCACCGGCCACTGGGCTGTGATCCTGCCTGACTCCACCACCTGGGCCTCATCATAAAGTGCAACGGAAGGACAGATATGATGGGGTATGCCATAAATGACATCACCCGGAGCCACAGGATCATCTTCAGGCAAATCCACGACCAGGTGTTCTTCACTTTGTGATACCACCCGGTATCCCTTCCGGTCCAGCAGGCTGATCCGCTGGTCAACCGGGTTTTCCGCAGCTACCGATTTATGCCCCAGGTCCAGGGTGATCCTCCCGGGTTGTGGCCGGGAAATGACCCGCATCATCAGGACGGCAGCATATTCAAATAGCTGCTCTTTAAACAGATTATGGTATCCTTCATCCCAAAGCACACAGGTACCGGGACTACAGATCACATTCGGATTCATGGCATGTACGGTGAAGCTGGGTGTCCCTCCTGCAATCAGGATGGGAGCGGGATAACCTGCTGCTTCCAACCTGGCCGCCAGGGCTGCCAGGGGCCGGAAGGCTTCCTGCACCCTTTCCCTGCGGACCCGGAATTCCGGATCCCGGATATGACCATCATAGACATGCAGCCCCCTGCAATACAGATGCCGGGAATCCAACAGATCCAGGTATAGTTGGTAAAGCCCCTCACCGGAAGGGTGACCCGTCCGGTGCATGCCATTGTCCACATCAATGTATACCTCGGCCGTCATCTCTTCCCTGGCGAAAATATGACTGAGCATGGAAGCGCTCTCCCGGTTGTCAACCAGGGAGGAAAACTGCACATCTGGATACTGGCGGATGAGCTGCTGCCACCGCAGGGCCTTGGTCGCTGTCAGCTGATAAGCCAGCAGCACCTGCCGGGCGCCTGCCAAAGCCAGCATTTCCGCTTCGGCGATGGTGGCACACTTGAACTGAAAGATCCCTTCTTCTATCTGCATGGCAACCACCTGCTCCATCTTATGGGTTTTCACATGAGGCATGAGCCGGTGCGGATTGCCGGCGATGGATATCATCAGCCGGATATTGCGCAGGATCCGATCGGGATAGACCAGCAGGGCTGGAGTATCGGTACTTTCCGGCTGATTCAGCAGGTACCAGGCCAGGGTATCCGTTCGGTTTTCCCCTTCCATCAGGCCAGTTCAAAGATGGCTTCTATTTCCACCGGGATATTGTCCGGCAGGGACCCCATGCCCACCGCACTTCGCACCCCTACGCCCCGGTCTTCCCCCCAGATCCGGGCAAACAGCTCGCTGCAGCCATTGATGACATATGGGTGGGCCGTGAAATCCGGGGAACAGTTGACCATACCCAACACTTTGATCACCCGGCCGATCCTGTTGAGGCTTCCCAGGTGGGCAACCAGGGTGGAAAGGATGTTCAGCCCTGCCAGCCGGGCCGCAGACTTGGCAGCGTCGGCATCCAGGTCGGATCCGACACGACCCTTCAACAGGCTGCCATCCGATTTGATCGTACCATGGCCGGACACATAGACTAACCCTCCTGACTGCAGACAGGGTTTATAAACTCCTATGGGTTTGGGTGGAGGTGGGAGGATCCACCCGGATTGCCTGAGCTGTTCATCGGGAGTTTTCATGATGGAAATTTTTTTGTCCGGTTCAGATGAAATGATTCAGGACCAACACTCCGGCCAGGCCCGTGAAGGAAACAATGGTCTCCATCAGGGACCAGGTGGCAAAAGTATCCCGGAGACTGAGGTTAAAATATTCCTTGAAAAGCCAGAATCCACCGTCATTGACATGGGAGAACATCAGGCTGCCAGCGCCAATGGAGAGCACCATCAGTTCAGGATGGATATGCTGTTGCTGCACCAGGGGAAGGATGATGCCTACCGTGGTCAGGCCGGCAACCGTCGCAGAGCCGATGCATATCCGGATGATGGCAGCAATCGCCCAGGCCAGGATCAGCGGCGAAAGGTGCATGCCCTTCAGGGTGTTGCCGATATATACATCCACGCCCGCATCGCTCATCACCTGCATGAAAACCCCGGACCCCGCGATGATCAGCAGCAACACGGAAATACCCTTGAAAGCCTCATCAATCTGTTTCATGACCTTGGACATGGAGAGATTGCGCCGGATACCGAGCAGGTAGATGGCCATCAGGACGGAGATCAGCATGGCCATATTGGGATCCCCGATGAAAGCAATGACATTTCCCAGGATGCCAGTATGGAAAAAATAACCTGCCGATGTGGTCAGGGTCAGCAGGATCAGGGGCATCAGGGCTGCTGTCAGGCTGATTCCCAGTCCCGGAAGCTCGGACTTCGGCCTGGTCTGGACCCGCAGTATTTCCGGGTTAGGCACCGGTTTGAATCGTTTCAGGGTGCTTCCGAATACAGGACCAGCCAGGATGATGGCAGGGATGGCTACGATGATGCCATAAATCAGGGTTTTACCCAGGTTGGCATGCAGCATCAGGGAAATGGCGGTGGGAGAAGGATGAGGGGGGAGAAAACCATGCGCTACGGACAGGGCAGCCAGCATGGGCACTCCGATATACAGTAAAGGCAACCGCATGGTGGATCCGATGGCAAAAATCAGGGGAATCACCACCACGAATCCGGCTGTATAGAACATCGGTATTCCCACGATAAGCCCGGCCAGGGCCATACCCCATTGTATATAACGGGTACCGAACAGGTCAGTCATGGAAGAGGTGATGCGTTGGGCTGCGCCGCTTTCTGCCACCAGCCGGCCCAGCATGGCCCCGAATCCCAGGATAATCACCAGTGAACCCAGGGTGCTGCCGATGCCTTTAACCATGGAGGCGGAGATCTGTCCGGCATTCATTCCCCGGGATAACCCCAGGCCAATGCTGACGATCAGGAACGAAATGAAGGTATCGAGTTTGACCAGGATAATCAGCAGGATAAGTAAAAGGATAGCGGCAAAGGATAGCAGCAGCGGCATAAATTCCTAAAGCATATAAATCAGCCTTAAAGATAATGGAAAAAACATAAGTTCCCGGGCAGGCTAATCCCGAAAGGCGAATGGATGCCTCGTTCCAAACGATCCCTGTTCCAAGAGAATGGAATTACCGCTGCCATCAATGCAAATA
The DNA here is from genome assembly GCA_035533815.1 of Chitinophagaceae bacterium. Lineage (GTDB taxonomy): Bacteria > Bacteroidota > Bacteroidia > Chitinophagales > Chitinophagaceae > JANWKA01. The sequence goes on along the minus strand of DATLTB010000069.1, from coordinate 1,968 downwards.
TTTTACCGGAAATGATCTGAAAGACCTGCAAAGAGGTAAATGAGCTGATGATTACCCGGGAATCAATGCGTGAATTAACCTGGGTTGGGGGTAATTTGGTTAATTTTGTCCTTCTGTCCATGACATACAAGCATATATTCTTCGATCTGGACCATACCCTTTGGGATTTTGAAACGAATGCCCGGGAAACCCTGCTGGAACTCTACAGCCAATTCAATCTTTCCGGCAAGGGTATTGAATCCTTTCCGGAATTTCATGAACGGTACAGCTTCCATAATGATATCCTCTGGGAAAGGTTCCGCAAAGGCTATATCAGCCGGGACCTGCTCCGGTGGAAAAGAATGTATGTGACCCTGCTGGATTTCAGGATTGCCGATGAGCCCCTTTCCAGGGAAATGGGAAAGAAATTCCTGGAGATCCTGCCTACCCGGACACACCTGTTTCCGCATGCCCTGGAAATCCTGGATTACCTCGGGTCCAAAAATTATCCTTTGCACCTGATCACCAACGGTTTTGAATTGACCCAGCAGCAAAAACTGGATCATTCGGGAATTGCCAGGTATTTTACCCATATGATCACTTCGGAAAAAGCGGGCACCCTGAAACCTCACCGGGGCATTTTTGATTTCGCCCTGAAAAAAGTCCATATTTCCTCCGGGGAGACAGTCATGATCGGGGATACCTATGAAGTGGATATCATCGGAGCCATGGAGGCAGGAATGGATCAGGTCTGGTTCAATCCTGCCGGATACATCCCGGTCATAAAGCCTACTTACACCATCAGCAGTCTTCAGGAATTAACCGGCATTCTTTGAGGAGGCAGGAGTAAGCCCTGAATAGCGGTCACTGGATGGCAGGTACCCTTTAGTCACCAGGATCTGTGCCAGCCGGTCATAAAATCCCGGTTCTGCAGGGGTGATGCTGGCCAGTCCGTCCACATACCGGTTATACAGACTGAACAGGGCAGCAATGAGGATGGTATCATGGAGTTCCCGGTCCGTTGTCCCGGCCTTCCTTGCTTTATCTACCATCACAGGCGTTACTTCCCTGCCATTGATCTGGACTGCCCTGGCTATTTCCAGCAGGGCTTTCATTTTATCGCTGACCGGTGCATGGTCCAGATCATGCTTTACTTTTTCGGCGGTTTCCTTTTCCCCCAGCAGAAGATCGGCCGTAGCCGTGTGCGCAGCTGTGCAGAACCGGCAGGAGTTGCCGGAAGAGACCATGGAAGCGATCAGTTCCCTTTCCGCCTCCGTCAGCGTAGATTCTCCGCGCAGCAAAATTTGGGTAAGCTGCCGGATAGGCAGGGCGGTATCCTGACGGTATTCCAGCAGACCGGTGATACCTGGGAGATTGTCATTCAGCGGAATATATGGCATGTTGAACTGTTTAAAAAAGGATTCGGGAAATAGTTAATCAGGGTAGGGTAGCCAGGACCGTGACTCCGCCTTGGACCATTTGTTCCAGCACCACATGTATTTTAGCATGCAAGGGTAGGAAAACATCCACCCGGGAACCAAATTTAATGAACCCCATCTCCTCATGCTGAACTACCTGGTCTCCTGCTTTCAGGTAATTGACAATCCGTCTGGCCATGGCACCAGCTATCTGCCGGATCAGGATCTCGCCCTTCTCTGCGGCAATGACCACGGTATGGCGCTCATTTTCCGTGGAAGACTTGGGATGCCAGGCGACCAGGTATTTGCCGGGCTGGTACCTGGACAACTTCACCAGGCCTCCTACCGGGTTTCGGTTGACATGCACATTGGCCGGGCTCATGAAAATGGACACCTGAATGCGCCTGTCATTAAAATATTCGGTTTCCGTGGTTTCCTCAATCACTACTATCCTGCCATCCGCAGGGGAAAATACCAGGTCTTTACCGGGAACCATAAGGCGGTGAGGAATACGAAAAAAAGAAATCAGGAAAAGCCATACAGCTCCGGAAAGAATAAGGATAAACCAGCA
>DATLTB010000068.1:0-35293 GCA_035533815.1 Chitinophagaceae bacterium | reverse complement strand
TCATTGGTAAGGCGCTTAATAGGGAATACCTGAGTCCGGGAGAGGGAGTTTACCTGTATGAAAACGCTGCTTTGGCAGAACTGATGCAGGCCGCCGATATCCTGCGCAAACAACAGGTAACCCATGGCCTGGTGACCTGGCAGATTGACCGTAACGTAAACACCACCAATGTCTGCATCGCCAATTGCAAATTCTGTAATTTCTACCGTGTGCCGGGGCATCCGGAAGCCTATATCACCTCCCGCGAGCAATACCGGAAAAAAATAGAAGAGACTTTCCGTTATGGGGGGGACCAGCTGTTGCTGCAGGGAGGACATCACCCCGAACTCGGCTTGTCGTTTTACACCGCGTTGTTCCGGGATCTGAAATCCATGTATCCCAGCCTGAAGCTGCATGCCCTCGGACCTCCTGAAGTAGCCCATATCACGCATTTGGAGAAGAGCACCCATGAAGAAGTGCTGACCGCCCTGAAAGAAGCTGGACTGGATAGCCTTCCCGGTGCGGGGGCCGAGATCCTCAATGACCGGGTCCGCCGGTTGATTTCAAAGGGGAAATGCAGTGCAGGGGAATGGCTGGATATCATGCGGGTAGCGCACCGGCTGAATATCCCCAGTTCTGCCACCATGATGTTCGGGCATGTGGAGACTACCCTGGAACGATTTGAACATCTGGCCTCCATCCGGCAGGTGCAGCAGGAAAAACCCGAAAATACCCTGGGATTCACGGCTTTCATTCCCTGGACATTTCAGGATGTGGATACTTTGCTGACCCGGATCCGGGGGGTGCATAACCTGATTACGGATGAAGAATATATCCGGATGATCGCCCTGAGCAGGATGATGCTCCCTAATATCCCGAACATACAGGCTTCCTGGCTGACGGTTGGAAGGAAAGTCGCGCAGCTCTGCTTGCACGCCGGAGCCAATGATTTCGGATCCATTATGCTCGAGGAAAATGTGGTCAGCGCCGCAGGGGCACCACACCGGTTCACCTACCGGACCATCCAGGAAGCTATCCGGGAAGCAGGTTTTGAGCCCAGGCTGCGCAACCAGCTTTATGAATTCCGGGATATTCCAAGGGAAATTGAGGAACAGGTCATTAATTATTAAAGACCTACTCGACAAACAGCCAGAAAGCCGGCCGGCGGTTGACCACTTATCACAAAACCAGCGCCAATATTGAAGGTAAATGGCTATTTTAAACCACAAAACCTAATTCGTACTTATATGAAAAAAACCTGGTATTACCTGATGGCAACCGCACTATCTGTATTGTGCGTGGTCCGGAGTTCAGTAGCCCAGCAGCAGTCCAGATTCAATCAGCATGAACTCTGGAATCCGCTCTTTTACACTTCCAATGGAAATGAGTTCCGCAGTGCCAGTGGTGCACCTGGACCGAAGTACTGGCAAAACAGGTCGGATTATGTACTGGATTGTACCCTGGACACTGTGGACAAGACGGTTACCGGTTCCGTGGTGATCACCTATAAGAACAACAGTCCTGATGCCCTGCCTTTTTTATGGTTGCAGGTAGAACAGAATATCTACCGTTCAGGTTCAAAGGCTACTCGAATCTATGGTACAAGTGGCCGTTTCGGGGTTAAAGATACCACACAGGGATATGACCTGAAATCAGTTACCATTGAGCAGAACGGAAAAACGACGAAGGCAGACTACCTGATCAATGATACCCGGATGCAGATCCGGCTTCCCGTCCCGATGAAGCCCGGAGGCAGCACAGTGAAGATCAGGATCTCCTATTCCTTTTATATTCCAGTATATGGGGAAGACCGCATGGGCCGGCTGGAAACTAAAAACGGATGGATCTATGAAGTTGCCCAGTGGTATCCGAGAATGGAAGTATACGACGATGTGGAGGGGTGGAATTCCATTCCTTACCTGGGCTCTTCCGAGTTCTATCTGGACTACGGTAATTTCGACTGCACGGTCACTGCACCCGGTGATATGATTGTGGTAGCCGGAGGTAAACTGCTTAATCCAACAGCGGTGCTGACACCACTGGAGATCAGCAGACTGAAGAAAGCCAGCCAGAGTGACAGCACGGTCATGATCCGCACCCCGGATGAAGTGACCGATCCGGCTTCCAGGCCATTCAAAGGGATGCTCAAATGGCATTTTAGCATCAACAATGCCCGGGACCTGGTCTGGGCAGCTTCCACTGCATTTGTCTGGGATGCAGCCCGGATCAACCTGCCGCATGGAAAGAAAGCCCTGGCCCAGTCGGTATATCCGGTGGAAAGTGCAGGCCCGGAGGCCTGGGGACGTTCCACCGAATTCATCAAGGGGGCGATTGAGCTATACTCCAAAGAGTGGTATCCCTTTGAATACCCGGTAGCCACGGATGTGGCCGGTACAGTAAGCGGAATGGAGTATCCGGGAATCGTATTCTGCGGATACCGGTATACCCAGGCAGTACTCTGGGAGGTAGCCAACCATGAATTCGGACATAACTGGTTCCCGATGACTGTGGGTTCGAATGAACGGAAGTTTGCCTGGATGGATGAGGGGTTTAATACCTTCCTCAATGGGGTCGACACGAAAATTTTCAATAAAGGGGAATTCTACCACAAGGAGGATTTGGAAACTGAAGCTCCCTTTAACTTCGGGCCCAGGACAGAGCCTATCATGACCACCCAGGACGTGCTGCAGCCGTCCAACAATGACATAGAAGCCTATTCCAAACCGGCAATGGCCCTTAAAGTACTCCGGGATGTGGTCCTGGGTAAAAAACGATTTGACTATGCATTCCGGACCTATATCCGGTGGTGGGCATTCAAGCACCCCACCCCGGTGGATTTTTTCCGGACCATGGACAATGCCTCCGGGGAAGATCTTGACTGGTTCTGGAGGGAATGGTTCTACCATAACTATTCTCTGGATCAGGGAGTCAATGACGTGAAATATGTAAACAATGATCCCGCCAGCGGTTCGCTGATTACCCTGGAGAATTATGGCCGGATGGCCATGCCCGTCATAGCCAGGATATCCGAACAGAACGGGAATACACAAACCATCAGGCTGCCGGTAGAGATCTGGCAGCGTGGGCCCATATTCACCTTCCAGGCCAGGACGACTTCCAAGTTAACAGCCGTGGTGCTGGACCCGGATCATGTCATGCCTGATGTGAACCCGAAAAACAATGTCTGGGAATATGTTGAAAAGAAACCCATTCCTTCCGGTGTGACTGCACAGACGGTCATCGACCACTATCTGAGTGGAATCGGTGGCATGGACAAGCTCAGCGGAATAAAGGACCTGACGATAAAATCCGGAGCCACCATCATGGGTACGGATATCGTTTTTCAGGAAGAGTGGAAGATGCCTGACAAGTTCATGCTTGCTGTAAGTGTTCCGGAAATGAACAGGACAGTAGAAAAGATCATGGTCAATGGAGGCCAGGTCATGGTGCAGCGGATGGGCAAGGAGACTCCGGTGAATAGCGATGCAAAGAATATTTATATCCAGGAGGCCAACGCATTCCCGGAACTCAGATACCAGGATTCAGGATATAAGCTGGAACTGACCGGATTGGAAAACAGGATGGGCAGGGATATATATATCATGAATGTGACAGACCCCGACGGACAGATTACCACCAACTGTTATGATGCAAAAAGCGGCCTGAAGATCAGTGAGGAAACCAGCCGCATTATAAACGGGAAGCAGGTGGAACAAACATCCACCATCGGGGATTACCGGGAAGTAAACGGGATCATGTTCCCCTTCAGCAGATCCAGTGTAGTGCTGAACAGGCCGGTGGACCTCCAGGTAAAAAGCATCCAGATGAATACCGGTCTCCCGGATAGCGATTTTCAATAACAGCAGGTTTAGACAGCGCCGGATGTTTATTTGTGCCGGTGCTGTCTTCCGCTTTCATCCAGGGAATTGCCTGATCACTTGCCTGGGATCCCTGATCCCTGGAGGCATGGCAAACGGGTTGATTATCCGGTTAAAGCCCATGTTGTCCTGGGCTACTGAGCTGGTGGAAAGTAATGGGCAATCGGGCCGGGGCCAGCGGATACCAAGGGTAATCTGGTGAGGTAAGGCCCGGATTTTTTTCTGATATCTTTTTTGCCTAAATTCCAGTTATTAACTCCGGGTAAATCCTGCCATTTTGAACAGTCCACCCGGAGGATCAGGCGGTTTAATCCCTGATACCCCGAAGGATAAAAGCGATTACTTTTTATATGGAAAATAAACATAGCCCAGGCCGAGCAGGGACCCAACAGGCAATTTATATCCTGATTATCCTGTTAGGCGTTTCCTCCATCTGCTTTTCCTTTCTGGATGGAGTAAAGACTCCGGATAGGGCGATTGAACATGATTCTTCCGCCTTAGGGAAGGATAGCATAGCTTCCAAAGAAGCGTTCCTCCAGGCCTATACGGTACTGCTGAGTCCGCGTTGCATGAACTGCCATCCTTCCGGGAATATTCCGCTGCAGGGAAATGACAGCCATTTGCATACCCAGGGGGTAACCAGGGGACCTGATGGCAGGGGAATGTATGCCATGAAATGCGCCAATTGTCATCAGCCTGAAAATACCCCCGGAATACATATGCCGCCCGGAGGACCGGATTGGGCGCTGCCCCCCGCAGGTATGAAAATGGTATTCCAGGGCAGGACACCCCGACAATTAGCCAGACAGCTGCTAAACCCCTCGCAGAACGGGGGCAGGACCAGGGGGCAGCTGATCCGGCATATCACTTCCAATAAACTGGTACTGTGGGCATGGAATCCGGGTGCAGGGAGAACCCTGCCTCCGCTTTCCCATGAAGTGTTTGCCAAGGAATTTACCCGCTGGATTGATCTGGGGGCCTATCTGCCGGATAAATGAATTTCAAAACCCTGCCAGTCGAAGAAGGCGGTGACTCAGGATATTCCCGGAATTGATCATGAAGGAAATAGCGGATATACTGCAGGCTTTACAAATTTGCCAGGGGTCAGGCAGGAAAGCTGCCCTGGCTACCGTAGTGCTGGTGGAAGGATCTTCATACCGGGGTCCGGGTGCCAGGATGCTGATCACGGAAGACGGGGACCTGACCGGCGCAATCAGCGGCGGATGTCTGGAAGGGGATGCCTTGAAAAAAGCATTGCTGGTTATTGATAGACAGAAAAACAGCATCGTAACCTATGATACCAGGGACGAAGATGATGCCAGATTCGGGGTTCAACTGGGCTGCAACGGGATCATACATATCCTGTTTGAACCTGTACGGGATGGAAAAAGCCCAGGGGCAATAGCGTGGCTGCGATCCGCCATGGGCAGGAGACAGTATGGGGTGCTGGCCACGCTTTTCGACCTGGATAAAACAGCTTCTTTCCAACCAGGCACCAGTTTGTTTTTTACCGGTGAGGAAATGGAAACTACCCTGGATGACGCCGGGTTAATTCATCAAATCACCGAGGAAGCGAGATCCGTATGGAAGGGAAAAGCATCCAGTATCCGGCAGGTTCAGGGGAGAAATGGATCCTTGAATTGTTTTTTTGAGTTGCTGGAACCGGCCATTAACCTGGTCATTGTGGGAGCAGGAAATGATGCAAGGCCATTGGCAACCATGGCTAAAATGCTGGGATGGAACATTACCCTGGTGGATGGGAGACCCGGGTATGCCAATCCGCAGCGGTTTCCCCAGGCAGATCATATCATTGTAGACAAACCCGCCGAGGCCCTGAAGCAGGTGATCCGGGATAAACGGACAGCCTTTGTGCTGATGACCCATAACTATATATATGATATGGCTGTGCTGGAAGGATTGCTAACCGATGATTTATGTTATATTGGGATGCTGGGGCCCTGGAAAAAGCGGGAGCGGATGATCGGTGACCTGATCTGCCAGGGCATACCCCTGGGTCAGGTCCAGCAGGAAAGGATCTTCAGTCCAATGGGACTGGATATCGGAGCGGAAACTCCGGAAGAAATCGCCTTGTCGGTCCTGGCTGAAATTCATATGGTGATTTCCGGAAGGAAGGGCGGCTCATTAAGGGAAGCCAGGGGATCGGTCCATTACCGGGAAGGGTTGGTATCGCCCCGGACAGCGATACAGGGATAAGGCTAAGGAAGATGGAAACCAGGTATAGCGGCAACATGGAAAAGTATGGATTGATCATTTTGGCTGCTGGCAGTTCCAACAGGCTGGGGAGACCTAAGCAATTACTCCAGTTCCGTAAAAAATCCCTGCTTCGCCATATCATCGATGAAGCCATAGCTACCGGCTATCCGGTGGTTCTCGTCATCGGCGCCAATGGGGATCTGATCAGCAGGGAATTCAACAATACACCGGTCAGCATAGTGGAAAATAAAGGCTGGGAGCAGGGCATGGGAACCTCCATACGTAAGGGACTTGAAGGGATGCTGGCCTTATTTCCTGACCTGGATGGTGTCCTTTTTCTGGCGGATGATCAACCCTTTGTTTCCAGTGCCATGCTGAATGCACTTATGGCACAGAAAAAAGCGTCGGGAAAGGGGATTATTGCCTGCGGATATGCCCATACCTCAGGGATTCCGGTAATGTTTGGTAAACGATATTTTAGTGCCCTGCTGGCCCTGCAGGGGGCAGCAGGGGCTAAGAAAATCCTGCAGGAATACGGAGATGATTTACTTATTGTCCCCTTCCCCCTGGGCGAGATGGACATAGACACTGCCGAGGATTATGACCGGTTACTGAAGAAAAATTGGCCCGATGACGGAAGGCCGGAAGAACAAATCTATGGTTAAGGATTCCTTCAACCGAGTTCATGATTACCTGAGGATTTCCCTCACGGATAATTGTAATATGCGGTGCTTTTACTGCATGCCGGATGAGGAATATCTTTTTACGCCGACAGAAAGGCTGATGAATCTCTCCGAAATTGAACAACTGGCCGATATATTCGTGGGACTGGGAGTGAAAAAAATCAGGCTCACGGGGGGGGAACCCCTGATCCGGAAGGATGCGGCAAAAATCATTCTTGCCCTTTCCCGGCTTCCCGTTGAACTCACGCTGACTACCAATGGTTCCCGCCTCCATGAATTTATAGACGTACTCCTCAGGGCCCATTTGCAATCGGTTAATATCAGCCTGGATACCCTGGAACCGGAAAAATTTTTATTGATGACCAGGCGGGATAATTTTCACCGGGTGAAGGAAAACATTGACCTGGCCCTGGGTAGCCAATTCAGGGTAAAAGTGAATGTGGTGCTGATCAAGGGATTGAACGATCATGAAATCAGGGATTTTATTGCCTGGACTGCATTTTCACCGGTTCATGTCCGTTTTATAGAATACATGCCCTTCAGCGGAAATGGCTGGTCAAGGGATAAACTCTGCTCCCTTCAGGAGATATTGGAGGAGGTGGCAAAGGACTATAGCTTTATCCCCTTGGCCGGAAAGGCAAACGATACTTCCAAGAATTTCATGGTTCCGGGGCATCAGGGGACCTTTGCAGTGATCAGTACAATGACGATGCCTTTTTGCAGTTCCTGCAACCGCATGCGGCTCACCGCAGACGGAAAATTGAAAAACTGTCTTTTTTCCCGGGATGAAACGGATCTGCTTACTCCGTTGCGCATGGGACAGGATGTAAAGGCGTTAATACATCAGTCCATCGGCAGCAAGGCTGAAGAGCTGGGTGGCCAGTTTTCCGTTGATTTGAAAAACATAGAGGCTAGGACCATCCGGAATCGCAGCATGATCACCATCGGAGGTTAATAAGCTGGTGAATTTAACCGGGCTGAGCAGTAAATCGGATAAAATGGAAGTTAAGGTCTTTTTTTTCGGAGGGTTAGCGGAAATAACCGGGGAAGGGTGCATCAGGGTCCCTGAGGTCAGGGATACGGACGAGCTGATTGCCAGACTGCAGGTGCAGTACCAGGCATTAAGTCAAACCAGGTACCGGGTGGTGGTGAATAACCGGATGATTCAGGAGAATACTTCTTTGGATCAACAAGCGGAAGTGGCATTATTGCCCCCGTTTTCAGGAGGGTAAGACCGAATATGCTTGATATCGATATGGCTGCCCGTTACCAACGGCAGATTGCCTTGAGACAATTTGGCCTGGAAGGGCAAAGAAAACTTCTTGAAGCAAAAGTGCTGATTATCGGTGCGGGGGGATTAGGTTGTCCTGCCCTGTTATACCTGGCAGCAGCAGGGGTTGGTCATATCGGCATAGCGGATGGAGATATGATTTCTCTTTCCAATCTGCACAGGCAGGTGCTATACGGGATGGCGGACCTGGGGTATTCCAAAGCGGTTATTGCCGCCAAAAAACTCAGGGAGCTTAACCCGGATATCACCATCACCGAACATCCCGTAATGCTGACACCGGAAAATGCAATCGACGTCATTGACAGGTATCAGTATATTGTGGATGGTACCGACAATTTTCCTTCCCGGTATATGATCAATGATGCCTGCCAGATCCTGGGTAAACCCTGGGTTTATGGTTCTGTTTCGCAATTTGAGGGCCAGGTGGCTATTTTTAATGTACCGGATAAGGAGGGGAATGGGATCGATTACCGGGACCTCTTCCCCATACCACCGGATAATGGCGATGTGCTGAACTGTGAGGAAGCTGGGGTATTGGGGGTGGTACCTGGTATGATCGGCATTCTCCAGGCTGCCGAACTCCTAAAGCTAATCTCCGGCATGGACAAAACCCTGGTAAACCGGCTGATCACCTTTAATATGCTTACCCATACCCTGCTGATCGCCCAGCTTGTCCCTTCATTACCCCGTAGCGGGGTGCCAAAGGACAGGGAAGCATTCCGGAAAATGGATTATGGCAACAGGTGTTCTCCCCGGCTTGCTGCAGTAGAAATTAATGCTTCCCGTTTCAGGGAACTGGCGCAACAGGGGCAAGCAACGATTATAGATGTCCGGGAAGCAGGGGAACTGGCGGGATTGGAGACTTTCAGGCATATCCGTATACCCATTTCATCCCTGAAAGATCATTTGGCCGAAATAAAAGGGGAGACTATCGTGTTCTGCTGCCAGTCAGGTAAAAGAAGCCTGGAGGCTGCTTCCCTGTTAATTGCAAAATGGGGAGATACTGCCCATATTTATAGTTTAAAAGGAGGAATCAGTCAATTAACCGATTAACCAGCGAGCTATGGCGAAAAAAAACAGGAATGATTTATTTATGCCGGGTGCGATAACCCCTGGGTTCATTGCCGAAATCCTGCATCAGCACAGGGGCAGGACAGAGATTGGGGCGCACAGCATCTTCCTGGGGCAAACCAGGGCAGATGACCTGGGAGGTAAAAAGGTCTGTGCCATTGAATTTACATCCTATGAAGCCATGGCCCTGGAGGCCATGCAGGAAATCCGGGAGAAGATCTTTGAAAAATATGCATTGACCTGCATGCATGTGCATCATAGCCTGGGAAAAGTGGAGGTGGGAGGGGTATGCCTTTTTGTGCTGACTTCTTCCCCTCACCGGAAGGCCGCTATGGAAGCCTGCAGCGAAACAGTAGAGCGGGTAAAAGCGGAATTACCCATCTGGGGGAAGGAACTGCTTGACGACGACAGCCACCAATGGAAGGCTGCCAACCGATCTGCTGGAATGCAGGATCAGGCCTGATGTGCTGCCTGCATGGGCAGCGCTAAAGGAGTTAAATTTTACTGAGATTGAATGGTAATCTCCTGATCCTTTTCCCGGTAGCCGCGTACACGGCATTGGCAAGGGCAGGGGCAAAAGAGGGAATTCCCGGCTCGCCCACACCTTTAATGACCGGACCCCCATCAGCAATGATATGTGTTTCCACTTCCGGCATTTCATTGATGCGGATGAGAATATTATTGTAAAAATTGGTTTGTACGCTTTGTCCATGCTTAAAACTAATTCCATTTTTTGTCGCAGCGGTCAAAGCCATGGTTGCTGCACCTTCGATTTGACCGGCCACCGTATCAGGATTTACGACTGTGCCGAGGTCAATAACCGCATACACTTTTTCAATCTTTACGCCACCACCGGGTTGGCTGGATACTTCAATGACATAACCTGCCAGGCCGGCAAAAAATTCATATTGCGCCACCCCCCTGCCCCATCCTTTTGGCAATGGCTGGTCCCAGTGGGAAACTTCCTTTAATTTGGTTAACAGTTTTTTGGTATCGGAATCCTTGGTCAGCAGGGTCTCTAACCGGTAATCCATGGGATCCTTTCCTGCTTTGACGGCCATTTCATCAATAAAGCATTCATGGGCAAAAGCTACGGTGGAACTGGTTACTGAACGCCAGGCTGCCAGGGGGATATGAAAATCTGCAAAAACGTATTCATTTTTCATATTAGGCAACTCATATTTCTGGGTGCTGATCCCTTCGGTCATGGAACTGCTTTCCCCGGAGATATTCCGTTTTTTATTCATAGTTGCACCCATGGATGGAGCGATGACCTTATGCTGGAAGGCAAGCGGGGCACCGTTTTCGGAAAGGCCGGCTTTCATTGCCGAAAAAGTCAGGGGACGGAAAGGGCCAAGCTGGGTATCGTCTTCCCGGGACCAGATTAATTTCACCGGTTTACCCACTGCTTTGGATATGCTTGCAGCTTCGATCGCAAAATCACAGTATAGCCTCCTGCCGAATGCTCCTCCGCTAAATAGAATATGAACCAGGATATTATCCCTGGGAATGCCTAACGCCCCGGATATTTCATTTTTCACCAAATCCGGACCCTGGGCCGAAACCCATACCTCAACCGTATCTCCATCGTTCCAGCGGGCAAGGCAGTTCATGGGTTCCATGGGAGAATGGGACACGATGGGCGTTTCATATAAAGATTCGAGCTTAACAGGTGCTTCGGCAAGGGCTTTGGCGAAATCCCCGCTGTCATGGACAACCACCCCTTCTGTCCCAGCCAGCTCCCTCAGTTTTTGCTCAAATTCCTCGGAGTTGAACTGATCAAAACCCCGGTAATCCCATTTTGCTTTCAGGGACAGCCGTCCCTGGTAGGATGCCCAGTAACTATCCGCAACCACGGCCAAGGCATCATAAGTATTGGCGCCCAGGAACCGCTGGAATTTTACCACTTTGAGGACTCCTTTTATTTTTAAGGTATCGCTGTCATCATAGCTGACCAGCACACTGTTAAATACAGGGCAATGCAGGACAGATGCGAAAACCATCCCAGGAACTTCGGCATCTATTCCATAGACCGCCTTACCGGTAACTTTTAACGGGACATCGGGGCGGGGATACTTTTTGCCCAAAATGCGAAAATCCCCGGGGTCCTTCAATGCGGGGTTTTGCGGGGGTTCCAGCTTCGACGCGGATGCTGCCAGTTCTCCATAAGAAAAATGCTTCCCGGATGGCCGGTGAATTACTTTCGCATCCCGGGCATAGCATTCATCGACGGGTACATTCCACTTTTTACCTGCTGCAGACAGCAGCATTTCCTTTGCGGCAGCACCTACCTTGCGCAAGGCGAAATACTTTCCCCTGATGGAAGAGCTGCCCCCTGAGGTCTGGGATCCATATTCAGGTTCACCACCGGTAAATAAAATGGTGACCTGATCCAGGGACACTTCAAGTTCTTCCGCAATCAGGGCTGGTACAGATTGAAAGGTTCCCTGTCCCATGTCCGGGCGCGGGTTCATCAGTATAATCTTACCGCTTTTCTCAATAAAAATATACGGATTAAACTTAAATGAATCTTCCACATCCCCGGCAGCCAGGATTTCCATGCCGGCTGATTTCCAGGCAACACCCAGGATTAGACCGATACCGCTGATACCGGAAATTTTCAAAAAATGGCGACGGTGTATTGCGGTTGCTGCGCTGGGATCCAAAATTTCTGAAGGCATGATATCAGATTAACCAGTTAAGGAATCGGCACCCATGGGTACCATCACATTAATTCCGCGGCCCGGTGAATAGCCTTCCGGATGCGGTTATAGGTGCCGCAGCGGCAAAGGTTTCCCATCATGGCCTCATCTATATCGGTATCGGAGGGGTTCGGATTTTCACGCAATAAAACAGCGGCAGACATGATCTGGCCGGATTGACAATAACCGCATTGGGGAACCTGAAATTCTATCCAGGCACGCTGCAGGGGATGATTCCCTTCGGCCGACAGGCCTTCAATGGTGGTGATATGCTGCCCTTCGGCCCGGCCAAGAAGGGTAACGCAGGATCTGACCGCTTCCCCGTCCAGGTGGATAGTACATGCGCCGCAAAGGGCCATACCGCATCCGAACTTGGTGCCTTTCAAACCTGCAATATCGCGGATTACCCATAACAGAGGAGTCTGGGGATCAGCCTCTATGCGGTAAGGCTTTTTGTTGATGGTTAAACCGATCGATGCCATGATGGATAGCTATTCAGTGATTAAATAAAAAGCTAAGTTTTGGGAAGTTCTTTCATAGCCATTCCGGATCATTTCCGGTGAATTGGTTATAATATCCCATTATCCCTTCCATACTAAACTAAGATTTTTTTGTCAAAGGGAATAATTTTTAGGTCATTCCGGTTCAGTTTGATTCTCCAGGGAAAGCCTATTTTTTCCTGTCCACTAATTCCTGGTTCTGCCGGCAACCCGGATGAGATAGGGAATGACAAAATCCATTTGTTCCGCAGTAGTAAACCGTCCCAGGCTGAACCTGAAAGAATTGTTTGCTTCCCGGTCCGTTAGTCCCATGGCTTTTAACACGTGACTGGGTTCCCGGAGCACGGAGGTGCATGCCGAACTTCTGGATACCGCAATGGCCTGGTACAATTGTTTCATGAGTTCATCACCTTCTGCTGCAGCAAATAAAAGATTGCTTACATGACCCAGGCGGCAGGGGATATTTCCATTTATGGAAGCCAGGTCACTTTCTACAAGGGCTTGTTCCAGCCGGTCCCTCAGTACGCGCAGCCGCGGACTTTCACTAGGTAATTCCTGCTCACATAATTGGCAGGCCTTGCCGAGCCCCACAATACCTGGCACATTCTGGGTACCGCTCCGCATATTATTTTCTTGCCCGCCACCGTCCTGTTGGGCGGTCAGGGTTACCCTTGGATTTTTATGACGGACATATAACGCACCGATACCCTTGGGGCCATAAATCTTATGTCCGCTGAAGGCCATCAGGTCGATGCCAAGGGCGTCCATGTCAAGGGGAATTTTCCCGACCGCCTGGGTGCCGTCTGAAAATAAAAGCGTGCCGTTTTTTCGGGTCAACAGACTTATTTCCTCTATCGGCTGGATGATTCCGGTTTCATTATTAGCCAGCATAATGCTGACCAGGATGGTTTGTTTGGTGATCTCCTTTTCAAGCTGTGTTAAATCAATCAACCCATTGGCATGAACAGGCAGTATGGTTACTTTACCTCCCAGGCGACTGACCGTTTTGCAGGTATCCAGGACGGCCTGGTGCTCGGTGGAACAGGTGATCATATGGCTCCCCTTGGCTGAATACCGGTCAAAAACACCCTTTATGGCCAGGTTTACCGCTTCTGTAGCCCCAGAGGTGAATACGATTTCCTTCGGTTGCGCATGGATCAGGGCGGATACCCTTTCCCGGGCAATGTCCACCCCTTCAGCGGCTTTCCATCCGTAGGAATGGTCCCTGCTGCCTGCATTTCCAAAGTCTTCCTTAAAATAAGGCATCATCGCCTCAAGCACCCTGGGATCCAGGGGGGTGGTGGCGTTATTATCCAGATATATGGGTGCAGCTAATGGCATCTGAGCGGATACAAAATTAAGCAAATTAAAGGGGCGGGTAATTTTCCGCCTGCCCGCCGGCCTGCTGATTTCAATGATGGTATGATTGTCTTCCTTGTTCAGACCCGGAATAAATTTTGTAATTGGGATAGAATATTATCCGGGTACTATTACCTTTAACCGCTATGTAGGATTATCCTGGGTGAAAAGATTCCCTAAAACCCAAGTTACTTTTATGAAAACTGTCTTATCCGTTGCCGTCGCCCTGTTCCTGTTTTCCTTTCCATTTACTATTCCCTGCCAGAGCCAGGATAATAAGGGCACAGACACCCTGATCACGCTTTCGGGAACAAAGGTCCCTGGCAAAATCAGGTATGGAATTTACCAGACAAGCCCCAGGGAAATCTATTTCACTGCACTGGGAAGTACCAGGCAAGTGACCTACCGACCAGGGGAGATCAGGGGATACTACAGTTCCGTCACCAGGGAATACTTTACCAGCCGGACGGTGGTCATTGACCTGTCCCCAAATACCATCAATAAATTGCTTTTTTCCGGAAATAGGGATACGACCGCCACGATGACTGTTTTCCTTCAGGTGATCGTAAAGGGCATGGCAAGCCTGTATTTTTATGTGGATTACAACAACCGGCACCACTATTTCTTCCAGGTGGGGAAGGAGCCTGTCAGGGAGCTGGATGTGTATTACCGCCTGGATAACCAGGGAGGCAGTCAAAGGTTCCTGGTCCAGAATACCTATAAAACCCAGCTGATAAATGCTATCGGGGGAGGATGCAAGGGGATAGATAATCGAATCAGGAATTCCTACTATAGCGGGAAAAGCCTGGCTGCGGTGTTCGATTATTATAATCAATGCCTGGGGCAATCCAGTGTCTACGTGGAGAAAAAACCGTTTGAAAAGTTGTTCATTCATCCGGGATTGATCCTGGGGTATGCGAGTAATTCCATTGTGCCTACTTCCTATGATTACACCCTGGTCACCCCCCACCAGCAGTTCATAGTCGGCATTAGCCTGGATTTCCCGCTAAAAAAACTGAAAAACCTGATTTCCCTGTATGGGGATATCCATTTTAAGCGATACCTCACCACTATCCTGCAGCAGGGCAGTTATACTTACATAAACATGAATTATATTGACCTGACCTCAATGGTGAGGTTAAATCTTCCCGTTGCCCCCAAGCTCCAAATCTTTGCAGAAGGAGGCCCGTCTACGGGGTTGTTTAATGTCGATTTTGCTGCAGATCAGTTGGACGGCCCCCAGGTCCCCTACTCCATACAGGTTCAGTTTGTAACTGGCTTCGGCTTGAAATATAAAGCGCATTATTCCCTGGAATTCAGGTATGCATTCGGCCATCAGGCCAGTACGAACGTACAATATCACTTTATTACACATAGCAGCTACCTGCTGTTCGGGTTTTCGATTTGAAGCGTTGGAAAGCCCATCTTTTCAATCAATCAAAGTACCGGTAAAGGGTTGAATGTAAAAAGGCGATATTGGACATGATTCATCAAGCCATTGGGGTTAAACAAAGCAGGTATTCAAATGATCGGTTCATTCATCGCTATGGTTGAATAACGATTGCCAGAAGCAATGACAATATCCGGAAATCCTGATCTGTCTGTTAATAAGCCGGACAGAGATCGTTTTGATGAGGCCGGTATTGAACTTAAAAGGCAATCTGCCATTTCTCCCCATTAAGCTCCATAAATATTGCGGGAGGATGATTTTGCTGTAAATATTGTCGAAAGTTTATTTTGGATAATTTCGCCTAACCGGTCCTATTGGGATCACCTATATATGCAAAGCATTTAATCGGTAAGTTCGCCGGGAAAGGGTTGGAAAATATTCATTGAACACCAAGTAAAAATCTGCAAATGAAAAAAAGGATCTTGTTTATCAGTTTGCTCATCTCTGGCTGCCCAGCAGCCATGGCACAGACCACCAGGAGCGGCTATAATGCCCACACTTTATTCGCGCCCCTGTTTTACACCCATGGTGGCAATTTTATCCGCAGTGAAAACGGCGCGCCAGGTCCGGATTTCTGGCAAAACAGGGCAGATTATATGCTCCATGCCACCCTGGATACCTCAGATAAGCGGATTTCCTGTACTGAAAGGATTACCTATACCAATAATAGCCCCGATACCCTGGGTTATATCTGGATCCAACTGGACCAACAGATATCTACCCCGGGATCCAGAAGTCATCTCATTGATGGCAATATCGGTGCCCGGGACACCACTTCGGGATTTGTGTTCAGTTCGGTAAAAGTCATGCAACAGGGCAGGGTCACGGGGGTCAGGTATATCATCACCGATACCCGGATGCAGTTGCGGCTGGCGCATCCCCTGTCCCCCCGGGGCGGAAAGCTGCAAATCCTGATGAATTACCATTTTGTCCTGCCCCGCAGAGGGGGCGGCGGAAGGGACGGATATGTGGGTACCCGGGATGGGACAATCTATGATATTGCACAGTGGTATCCCCGCCTCTGCGTATATGATGATGTGCTGGGGTGGAACACATTGCCCTTCCTGGGGAACGGGGAATTTTACCTGGAATACGGGAATTTTGATTACCAGGTCACCCTGCCCTGGAACATGATCGTGGTAGGCTCCGGAATACTGGTCAATCCCAGGGAAGTGCTGACTGCAAAAGAAATCAGTCGCCTGTCCAGGGCTGCCAGTTCTGATCAAACAATAGCCATCCGAACTGTGGCGGAGGTCAACGATCCCTCCACCCGTCCGGTAAGCCATGGTATGCTGACCTGGCATTTCCGGATGAATGATTCCAGGGATGTGGCTTTCGCGGCGTCCTGTGCCTATGTCTGGGATGCAGCCCGCATCAACCTGCCCGGAGGTAAAAAAGCCCTCGCGATGTCGGTTTATCCCGCATCTTCCGCATCTCAAAGCAAATGGGGCCGGGCGACTGAGTACCTGAAAAATGCGGTGGAAATATTTTCCCGCCAATGGTTTCCCTATCCCTATCCGGTAGCCATTAATGCCGGTGGATCAGTAGGAGGCATGGAATACCCGGGGATCACCTTTGACTGGATGAATGGCGGGGGAAAAAACCTCTGGGCGCTGCTGGCCCATGAGATCGGACATACCTGGTTTCCCATGGTGGTGGGCAGTGATGAACGCAGGGATGCCTGGATGGACGAGGGGTTCAATACCTTCATAGATATTTATGCATCCCAGCAGTTCAATCATGGAGAATATGCGCCCAAGCGGGATGGGGAATATGCACCCAAGGGAGGAGATCCCGCCAGGGAGATCGTCCCTTTATTACAAAACCGGGCTGCGCCCCCCATCATGTTCCCGGCTGATGGCATTGACCCGGGCCTGGTCCATCCATTGGAATATTATAAGACAGCCCTCGGCATGGTCATGTTGCGGGAACAGATCCTGGGTCCTGACCGTTTTGATTATGCCTTCCGCAGATATATCCGCCTATGGGCATTCCATCACCCCACTCCCATGGATTTTTTCCGGTGCATGGAAAATGGGGCCGGGGAGGACCTGAGCTGGTACTGGAGGGAATGGTTCATGCATAACTGGAGCCTGGACCAGGGCATCAAAAGCGTGAAATATCCCGGTGATCCCTCCAGGGGGGCCGTGATCACCCTGGTCAACCTGGATAAGATGGCCATGCCGGTGACGATGATGATCGGCCAGGCCGGCGGCAAAGACACCGTTATCCATCTGCCGGTAGAGATCTGGGAACGGGGGGGTGTTTATTCCTTCCGCTACCCTTCCACTGCCCCGATCGACTCCGTCGTCCTGGATCCTGACCGAAAGCTGCCGGATGAAAATCCTGCGAACAATATATGGACACCGGCCGGCACCCACTGAAATGGACGCTCCGGAAAGCAGGCATTTACATGCTTATCCCGCTGGGCTTGTTTTTCCGCAGCGGGTTCGGGCAATCTCCCTATCTCTCTCATCTTCATGCAGGGAAGGACTTTCCGCTGTATACCGGGTATGCCGCTGCCTGTGCGCGGTCTGAATACCTGCTGGATGAAGGATACCGTTTCCGGTATTTCACGGATAGCCTGGGGGCTGATATGATATCGGACAAGGCCGGGGACCTGGGTTGTGCCTTCCGCATCCGGGGCCGGACCATTTACCGGATATCCGATTTTTACCAGCCTCCGGTGATCACCGCATCTTACCCGGATATGGTGCGCTACCGCTTCGAACCGGTAAAAGGATTGCTGGTCAGGGCCTGGTTTTTTATTTACAGTTCCCGGGTTGCTCTTTGGCAGCTTGACCTGAAGAATCTGTCGGGGAAAATCTTCAGACCCGAAGTACTGTTCTTTATCCATGCCAGGGACAGCATGTTTGAAGGGGAAGTATCCACAAGAGGGGGGAATGGCCTGGTATCTGACCACCAGGAAAAACCGGACAGCTGGAGCAGGGATCATCAGATTCCCTATGTGGAAAATATCCGGGACCTGCTGGTGATCAGTAAACCGCCGGACCGTATGCTGATTGCTCCCCAAAGTATATTCCAGGATCAGGGTCCATTTTCCGGGGCAGATTCCCCGTCAGGAAAAACCGAGCTGCATTCGGGTCATTTATCCCTGGAAGGTCTGGGCAAAGCGCTGGTCATTGCTCCCGGAAAATCAGCATCCATCAGGCTGGCCAGGGCGGTATCGCCTGCGGGAGAGGGGCTGAAAGTCATGGAACATGCTGCGGATTCCCTGCTGGATATCTCGTTGATGCCTTATTTCATCACCGATGAACGGGTGGCGGAACATACTCCCGCTCCCCATTTTGAAGATCCTGGCAAGACTGCCCTGTACTGGAGTGCCTGCAATATGATGAGACAGGTTTTTTATCCTCCGGAAGGGAACTGCAGACATAAATACTATGTATTTTCCCGTCAGCCCTTATGGGGGTGGGGGCATGGTGGCCAGGTATTTCAGGAAAGCCTCTCGATGCTGGAATATGTCCACCTGGATCCCCGGGGAGCCATGGGTTCCCAGGAAATCTTTGCTGACCGGCAGCACCCGGACGGGTATATTAATTACCGCACAGGCCCCTGGCTCGATGAAACCATCCCTTTCCACGGATCCCTGACTTCTTCAGCGCCCTGGTATAATTGGGAAAACTGGAAGATCTACCAGACCACCCATAACCGGGGTTTCCTGGTCCGGATGTACCGCTCGGGCAAGAAGTTTTACCAGTGGTTCATCAGCCGGCGGGACAGCGACCGGGACGGCCTTTGTGAGTGGGGCGGACAAGCCGTGCTGGAAAGTGTCCGGGATGGCGAGACAGCCGTCTGGGACCAGGTGGGCTGGCCCTCCAATTTTGATTCTCCCGACCTGAACTGCATGCTAGTGATGGAAGCCAGGTCGCTGGAAAAGATGGCCGTTGCCCTGGGACTGGACCGGGAAGCCAGGGTCTGGAAAGCGGACTATACCCGGCGGGCAGCCCTGATTAACAAATATTGCTGGGATCCGGTCAATGGATTTTATTATAATGTCACCAAGGGAACACACCTGTTCTCCTATCATCATCCAAATGACCTCAAAAGGGATGAGATCAGTGGTTTTTTGCCGCTCTGGGCCGGGATAGCTTCCCCGGACCAGGCGGCCAGGCTGGTAAAAAAACTGACCGATACTTCGGCTTTCTGGCGACAGGGAGGTATTCCCTCCCTGTCTGCCGCGGATGCTGATTACCATCCCCAGGGTTATTGGAATGGACCGGTCTGGGTCCAGTGGAACTACCTCATCCAGCTGGGCCTCCTGCATTACGGATATAAAAAGCTGGCAGCTGAGCTGGCTGACCGGTTATCCCGGGAGATGATCACTGTACTGGCCCGCAATCATGAACTCTGGGAGTTCTACAGTCCGGATAAACCCTGGGGAGGATACCACCGGACCTATATCTGGGCGGGACTGATTAACCGCATGATGACCCGTGCAGAAGAATTTAAACCACAGGTCAAGTAATCCTTTACATTGTCAGAATTGATGGTTAACTTCATCGGCCGAAATTTTAAAGCTGCATGTCAAACTATCCGACGCGGAGAATGGCTATAAAGCAGATTGCCCTTGGAGCGGCAGTCCTGGCAGTCAGTCCGGATGCCCTGGCGGCACCATCCAATCCACCACTTGTAAATAGGGTCCTTAGGGACCATATCCATGCTTCAGCCTGTTACTGGGTTTACCAGTCCATTCCGCTGGATGAGTTTTGCCTTGACCTCAGCAGGATGGGGGTTAAAGCGATTGACCTGTTGTTGCCGAACCAGTGGGATACCGCAAAAAAACATGGGATTTATTGTGCCATGTGCTATGGGGGAGACCTGGGCATTCCCCGGGGATGGAATGACCCGCAGTACCATGATCAGATGGTGAAGAACTATTCCGCCAATATTCCCGCAATGCCTGCATACGGATATAAAAATGTTATTTGCTTTTCAGGAAACCGGGGCGGAATGGATGATGAGACCGGACTGAATAATTGTGTGGAAGGGCTGAAGAAAATTCTTCCTGTAGCCGAAAAGCATGGGATCACCATGGTGATGGAACTCCTGAACAGCAAGATCGATCACCATGATTATATGTGTGACCATACCGCCTGGGGAGTGGAGCTTTGCAAGCGGATCAGTTCGGAGAATTTCAAACTGTTGTACGATATATACCATATGCAGATCATGGAAGGGGATATTATCCGCACCATCCGGGATAATAATACCTACTTTGCCCATTACCATACCGGGGGAGTACCCGGAAGGCATGAGATCGATGATACCCAGGAACTATACTATCCGGCTATTATGCGGGCGATCCTGGACACAGGCTTTCAGGACTATGTAGCCCAGGAGTTCGTGCCCACGGCCAAGGATCATAAGCACATGCTGAAAGCCCTGGATAAGTGCGTACGGATCTGTGATGTCTGACTCACCGCATTAACCTGTTCACGATTTAAAACAGATATACATGGATCGCAGAGATGCAGTTAAACGGGTGGCCATCCTGATGGGAGGAGCCCTTTCCGTTTCCACCATGGCCGTCATGCTGGAGGAATGCAAACGGGAGCAGCAGTATGGCGCCGGCCCGGCATTTACCGCCGATGAAAACAATATGATCTCCGCCATGTGCGAGATCATCATACCCCGCACCCATACTCCCGGAGCAAAGGATGCAGGGGTGCCGGCCTTTGTTGTGATGATGATGCAGGAATGTTATCCCGACAGGGATCAGGCTGATTTTCATGCCGGGCTCAAATCATTCAATGATCTTTGCCTCCATTCCTACGGGAATAGCTTCCTGGATCTTACCCCCGACAAACAGGTGGCAGCGGTGAAGGAACTGGACAGCCGGGTGCTCGCCAAAAAGCCCGGGCAGGATGGTCGCTTTTCCGGGAAACAGCCAAACAGTACGCCAGCTGATCCCCTGGATTTTTACCGGCATCTTAAGGAACTGACCCTGTTAGGTTACTTTACCTCAAAACCCGGCGCAACCGAAGCGCTCCGCTATGTGCAGATCCCCGGGCGCTATGATGGCTGCGTGCCCTATCATCCGGGTGACAAGGCCTGGGCCACATAACCTGGTTGGTCAGCAAACCGCCTCATTAAGGAACAATAAGTCGTCCATCTGTTTTTGCATTTAAAACCACTTCACATGAATTATAACGGAAAAGCCGATCAGCAGAACACCTATGATGCTATAGTGATCGGATCGGGGCTCAGCGGGGGCTGGGCCGCCAAGGAACTCACAGAAAAAGGATTAAAAGTGCTGATGCTTGAGCGAGGTCACCAGCTTCTGCACATCAGCGGATACAAGACGGCTATGGAAGATCCCTGGGATTTCAAGCACCGGGGACGCATCACCGAAGCCCAGCGCAAATCCCATGAATTTCTCAGCCGCGACTATCCATACAGTGAAGACAACGCGAGCTATTGGTTCAGGGATGCCGATGCTCCTTACGAGGAAGTAAAACCTTTTGACTGGTTCAGGCCCAATATTGTCGGAGGTAAATCCATCATGTGGGGCAGGCAGAGCTACCGGTGGAGTGACCGGGATTTCGAGGCTAATGCCCGGGATGGCCATGGTTCGGACTGGCCGATCCGGTATAAGGACATTGAGCCCTGGTATGATTATGTGGAAACCTTTGCGGGTATCAGTGGTCAGCGTGAAGGATACGCACCCCTTCCTGATGGTAAGTTCATGCCTCCGATGGAAATGAACTGTGTGGAACAGGCCGTTAAAAAAGGCATCGAATCCAATTTCAAAAAAAGGATCATGACCATCGGCCGAACGGCAAATGTGACCGTGCGCCACCATGACCGGGGTCCTTGCCAGTATCGTAATCTCTGCAGCAGGGGTTGTCCATTCGGAGCCTATTTCAGCACTCAGTCCACTACATTACCTCCTGCAATGGCTACAGGAAGGCTTACCGTACAACCTGATTCCATAGTCAGTGAAGTGATCTTTGATGATCGGAGCCAGAAGGCGACCGGGGTCCGGGTCATTGATTCCAACACCCAGGCAACCCGGGAATATTATGCCAGGATCATCTTTGTGAACGCCTCCACTGTGGGAACGACCTTTATACTCCTGAACTCAGTCAGCAGCCGGTTCCCCAATGGGCTGGGCAATGACAGCGGTGTCCTGGGTCATTACCTCATGGATCACCATTTCAGGTGCGGGGCTTCGGGCGAAGCCATGGGATTTGACGACAGCTATTATTTCGGAAGGAGGGCCAACGGGATCTATGTGCCCAAGTTCCGCAATGTGGATGACTCGGAAAAAAGGGATTATGTGCGTGGCTTCGGGTACCAGGGCGGAGCATCCCGGACCGGATGGCAGCGGGGCATTGCTGAGATGGGTGTGGGGGCAGCCTTCAAGGATAGCCTTTCCGAGCCTGGCATATGGACCATGGGGCTTGGGGCTTTCGGGGAATGCCTGCCTTATTATGATAACCGAGTTTATCTGGACCATAAAAAGCTGGACAAATGGGGAATGCCCAGCGTGGTTTTCGATGTCAGGTTCAGGGAAAATGAAATGAATATGCGTAAAGATATGATGAACGATGCTGCAGAAATGCTGGACGCAGCTGGGATGAAGAAAGTGAAGACCTTTGATGGCGATTCCACCCCTGGTCAGGCCATCCATGAGGTAGGCTCAGCCAGGATGGGCAAGGACCCCAAGCAATCCATACTCAACGGGTGGAACCAGATGCATGCAGTCAAAAATGTCTTCGTGACCGACGGAGCCTGTATGGACTCCACCAATTGCTGCAACCCATCCCTGACTTTCATGGCACTGACGGCGAGGGCATCCGATCATGCAGTCCAGGAATTGAAGAAGGGCAATATTTGAAGTATGCAAAAACTGGTTTGTCTCTTTCTGGCCATCACCGGTTCCGCCCTGATGACCAATGCCCAGGTAAAAGGAGAATTTAACGGCCTGGGTACCCAACTGGGGAATCTCTACCTCCTATCGGATGCGCGCACCCGTTCCATCGGTCCTGAAAACCCCACCGGCGGCAAAGGCAGCGGAGGAATGGCTACCCTGCGCAACGGAACGGCCGCAGGAGCGGCCAGGGACCTTGGGCAGGGGTGGAAAGTAAATCCATATATCATTATCAAACCAGGTCAGACAGTCACCCTGGCTGATATCAGCGGAGCCGGATCCATTGAGCATATCTGGATGACCATCACCGGTAACTGGCGTCTTTCCATCCTTCGGATGTACTGGGATAAGGAATCAACCCCTTCGGTGGAAGTTCCGGTAGGTGATTTTTTCTGCATGGGTTGGGGAACTTTTGCGCCCCTGCGTTCCCTCGCCGTTTGTGTTAATCCGGGTAGCGGACTGAACTGTTACTGGCCAATGCCTTTCCGGCATAGTGGCCGTATCACCCTGGAGAATCTGAACAGCCAGGCCATCTCCCTGTACTATGAAGTGACCTATGCAAAGACCAGGGTACCTGCAGATGCGGGGTATTTCCATGCCCAGTTCCGGCGTTCCAATCCCAATCCTTACAAATCAGCATACACTATCCTGGATGGAGTGAGGGGGGAAGGGCAGTATGTGGGCACCTACCTTGCCTGGGGGGTACGTAACAATGGCTGGTGGGGGGAAGGAGAGGTGAAATTCTATATTGACGGGGATAAGCAATTTCCTACGATCAATGGTACCGGTACAGAGGATTATTTTTGCGGATCCTATGATTTTGAAGATCCGCAGACCCACCAATATGAAACCTTTACTTCTCCCTATTCCGGATTATGCCAGGTCATTAAACCGGACGGACTATACCGTACACAGGAAAGGTTCGGGATGTACCGCTGGCATATTACAGACCCGGTAAGGTTCAGTAAGGACCTGAAAGTGACCATACAGGACCTGGGATGGCGGCATAACGGGACCTATCTTCCCCAGCAATCTGATATTTCTTCCGTAGCTTACTGGTACCAGCAGGAGCCCCATGCCCCATTTCCACCCCTTCCGTCAAAACAGGCCCTGGAGGAAAACTGATCAGGATACCTGGTGAGAAAACTTTAGCGTTGGATGGGTTGGTTGGGGCCCCTAGTATGCCCTGTTCGGCAAGCCATACTTCGTATCAACTAAATTTCAACATATGAGAAAATCAGTGGCTGCTTTTATTTTTTTCCTGTTTCAGCTTAGCCTGAATTCCCCGGCCCAGCTCCGCGTGAATGGGCTGCTTTGCGAAAACAGGAAAGATCCTGTTGGCCTGGATGCCTGGCAGCCCAGGCTGACCTGGAAGTTATCCACAGCAAACCGGGATGTACTGCAGACAGCCTATGAAATCCGGGTAGGTACCCGTTATAAGGGAAACGAAGTGAAAGGGTTGTCCTGGTCGAGTGGAAAAATATTTTCGGATTCTTCGGTACAGGTTTGCTATAAGGGAATTCCCCTGGAATCCGGAATCCGTTATTACTGGCAGGTCAGGGTATGGGATAATCAGGGTAATCAATCCTCCTGGAGCAAGCCTGATTTTTGGCAGATGGGGTTGCTGCATTTATCGGACTGGACGGCAAAATGGATTGAACCCGGATTTGTGGAAAGCTATCCCCGGCCCTGTCCCCTGCTTAGGAGGGAATTTACCCTGGACCGGAAGATCCGATCTGCCACCTTGTACATTACTGCCCATGGACTCTATGAGGCAAAGATCAATGGCAGGCGGGTAGGGGATGCTTACCTGACCCCCGGCTGGACCTCATACCATCACCGCCTGCAGTACCAGGTATATGATGTAGGCGCTATGTTGCATCCGGGATCTAATGCCATCGGAGTGACCCTGGGCAATGGCTGGTACCGCGGTACAATCGGGTTCTCCGGTCATAAAAATGTTTATGGCAAGCATGCTGCTTTACTCCTGCAGCTGAATATCATGTATACTGACGGCAGTTCCGAGCAAGTCGTGTCGGACAGTCATTGGAAGTCTTCGACCGGGAAAATCCGGAGTGCTGCAATTTATAATGGGGAAACCATTGACGCCCGGATGGATCCGGCTGGCTGGACCCATACCGGCTACAATGATGCATCCTGGAGCCAGGTGAAACAGGTGGATTTCCCCATGGATAACCTGATCGCCACCCGTAGTGAACCGGTGACAAAGCATGAGACTTTTTCTCCGTTGAGGATATTCATGACCCCAAAGGGGGAACAGGTACTGGATTTCGGACAGAACCTGGTAGGATGGGTAGTGATGAAAGTCAGGGGCAAGGCCGGGGATACGGTCACCATCGGTCACGCGGAAGTCCTGGATAAGGCTGGAAATTTTTACACCGCGAACCTGCGATCCGCAAAGGCCCTGGATACCTATATCCTGAACGGCAAGGGAGAGGAAATATTTGAACCCCATTTCACCTTTCATGGCTTCCGGTATGTCCGGGTGACCGGGTATCCCGGAAAGATCCTTCCGGAGGATTTCAAGGCAGTTGCCCTGTACACGGACATGCCCTCCACAGGTCAATTCACTACATCAAATCCCCTGGTCAACCAACTGCAACATAATATCCGCTGGTCACAGCGCGGAAATTTCCTGGATATCCCCACAGATTGTCCGCAACGGGATGAACGGCTGGGCTGGACAGGGGATGCACAGGTATTTTCCCGGACGGCCAGTTTCAACAGGAATGTCAATGCTTTTTTTGCCAAATGGATGCAGGATGTGGCTGCCGACCAGGCCCCTTCAGGGGCGGTCCCTTTTGTTATTCCCAATATTCTGGGGTCACCCTCCTGCAGTGCGGGATGGGCGGACGTGGCCACGATTGTTCCCTGGAACATGTACCTGGCCTATGGGGATACCCGCATGCTGGGGCAGCAGTACCCCAGTATGAAGGCCTGGGTGGAATATATCCGCCACCAGGCCCACCATGATCTCTGGAATACCGGATTCGATTTCGGGGACTGGCTGTTCTACCGGCCTGCAGACGATAATGATGGCAGGTCGGCGGTGACTGACAAATATCTTATCGCCCAATGCTTTTATGCGCATTCCACCCAGTTGCTGATCAATGCAGCCAGGGTATTGGGGAAACAGCCGGATGTGGATTTTTATACTGCCCTATTGCAAAGGATCAAATCGGCATTTGCCCGGGAGTATATGACACCCGATGGGCGCCTGGTGTCCGGAACCCAGACTGCCTATGTGCTCGCCCTGGAATTTGGGATGCTTCCTGATTCAATGCGCAACCAGGCCGCCCGAAGGCTGGTGGACAATATCAAAAGCTACAATGATCATCTCACGACCGGATTTCTGGGGACCCCTTACCTCTGTCATGTACTGACCAGGTTCGGATATAATGGTATAGCCTGCTCCCTGCTATTACAGCAAACCTATCCATCCTGGCTCTATGAAGTGAAAATGGGAGCCACCACAATCTGGGAACGCTGGGATGGCATTAAACCCGACAGTACTTTTGAAACTCCATCCATGAACTCATTTAACCATTATGCCTATGGGGCCATTGGAGACTGGATGTACCGGAAGCTGGCAGGCCTTGACACTTATCCGGACGGCCCAGGATATCACCATATCCGGATCATGCCCCACCCTGACCATGCTTTCCATCGCGTATCGGCTTCCCTGGAAACATACTATGGGCGGGCAGGATCTGCATGGACCCTGGATAGCGGAATTTTACGTATGGATGATACCATTCCCCCCAACACTACCGCTGATATTTTTGTACCTGCCGCATCGGCCGCATCAATCACGGAAAGCGGAACACAGGTTGCTGATGCAAAAGATATCCAGGTGATTGGGATGAAACAAGGCTATGTCGAATTGAAAACGGGGTCCGGACAGTACCATTTTTCGACCCCAATGCGGTGAATGTATGATGATGGATTTGCGGAGTGAGTGTGTACAGGATCAGTATGGAATTGAATAGCTTTTCCGGTTTGTCTGTGAATGCTTGGTAACATTCGCAGGAAAGTCCGTAATCTGCATAATAGACTTCTTGAAGGTGGTGTATCCAGGCGCTGGCTATCCCTTGCAGGCGAAAAGAGATCGGGGATATCCTGAAAATAATGTCGGACCTCCAGAATTCCAGGTAAAAGCAGGCAACTGATGGCTGAATTCAACGGGGGAATAAATAGGTTTGAGGAGTCAAAACCCAAATGGGTCACAAAACCGCTGAGCAGTCTTATAATATCAGCCATAAAACGAAGGTTCAGGGTTCGGGATTTGGCTATTGATGAGCTGAGAAAATCTTTTAAAACATACATCAGTTGACACAATCAAAAGGTAAAACGGGAAGGGAAGCCATACTCTCCAAAGCAAAAGGCAAATATTCCAGATTATCATCCGCAGGATACCCGGGTATCAGTTCAGTCCTATAACCGAACAGCGGAAACCTCCGCGTTTCAGATAAAATGATTGCTGCTTTTACCTGCACAGGTCAGCGTCATTCCGAATTATTGCTTTGCAGTTTAGCGCCATAACGTAAATGGATTGACCGGAAGTACTGATGGATGGACCTTTATAGCATGGCAGAAATGGCAGGTCATCCCAAACGGTTTTTTACTTTTAAAACCAGTGAAATAACCTTAAATTCAGCCCATGCAGGTTTTACTGGGGGTCATATTCCACTTGATCGGAGGTACGGCTTCCGGAAGTTTTTACATGCCATACAAGAAGGTAAGGAAGTGGCACTGGGAAAATTACTGGATTGTGGGCGGACTCTTCTCCTGGCTGATCGTGCCTCCCCTGGCTGCCTGGCTCACCATTCCTGATTTTACACAAATCATCAGCCATACCTCTGCTGGAGTGATCATATGGACGGTGCTCTATGGATTGTTATGGGGAATTGGGGGCCTTACCTATGGGCTGGGAGTCCGTTATCTGGGCATGTCCCTGGGGAATTCCATCGTACTGGGATTTTGTGCTGCATTCGGGGCCTTGGTTCCTTCCATCTACTATAACTTTGTTCCTACCACCGGTAAGATCAGTTTTACCGATCTCCTGACCCATGACTGGGGACGCATTGTACTGGCCGGGGTGATTCTTTGTTTACTCGGCATTTATATTTGTGGGAGTGCGGGGATGCGAAAGGAAAGGGAACTGCCGGAAAAGGAGCAGAAAAAAAGCATCGCCGAGTTCAGCCTCAGTAAAGGACTGGCTGTAGCGATCATTTCCGGGATACTCAGCGCCTGCTTTAATTTTGGCATTGAAGCGGGAACCCCAATGGCGCATGCAGCGGTCCAGGCAGGGATGAACCCCCTGTTTCAAAACAATGTCACCTATGTCGTATTGCTTTGGGGAGGTCTGACAACCAATCTGGTTTGGTGTCTGGCCCTGAATGTCCGGAATCATTCGTTTGGGGATTACACCAATAAAGGCACTCCATTGAGGGCTAATTACCTGCTTTCTGCCCTGGCAGGAACAACCTGGTTCTTACAATTTTTCTTTTATGGCATGGGAGAAAGCAAATTGGGAAATGGAGCCAGTTCCTGGATCCTGCATATGGCATTCATCATAATAGTAGCCAATCTCTGGGGGATCGGACTCAAGGAATGGAAAGGGGTTAGTGCGAAAACAAGGGCAACGATTACCCTGGGAGTCCTGATGGTTATTTTATCCGTGATCCTGGTAGGTATTGGGAATTCAATGAAATAACTTCATAGTTCAACGCGATAAGGGTAAATAAGCAAGCATCATTTTATGGACATAAAATCATCCGGGAAATTCAAGCATGTCAATTTTCTCTGGGATCAGCAAAAAGCAGACGCTATGCATGGCAATGAGGTCGATCTGCTGGTCTATCGGTCCAACCTGCTGGGCGCAGATCTCCGGTTAACCAATTACGGGGGAGGCAATACCTCCTGCAAGGCTAAAGAAAAAGATCCGCTCACCGGAAACGAAACTGCAGTCTTATGGGTAAAGGGATCCGGGGGAGACCTGGGTACAATGACCAGGCAGGGCCTGGCTTCCTTGTATCTGGATCGGT
Organism: Chitinophagaceae bacterium; assembly: GCA_035533815.1. Lineage (GTDB taxonomy): Bacteria > Bacteroidota > Bacteroidia > Chitinophagales > Chitinophagaceae > JANWKA01. The sequence continues at coordinate 6,201 of DATLTB010000068.1, read as the reverse complement.
TTCAGGGCTTAAAAAATATTTATCGGGGCCTGGAATATGAAGATGAAATGGTGGAACTCTATAATCATTGTCTTTTTGACCTGCATGGGAAACCTCCATCCATTGATACCCCGCTACATGGCCTGCTGCCCTTCCGCCATATTGATCACTTGCATCCGGATGCCGTCATCTCCATTGCGGCTGCCAGGGACGGGGAAGGGCTTACCCGGAAACTGTCTGAAGGGAAACTGGGCTGGGTGAAATGGCAAAGACCGGGATTTGACCTGGGCCTGAAAATCCAGGATTATCAGCAGCAGCATCCCGGTATCAGGGGAATTGTGCTGGGATCACATGGACTTTTTACCTGGGGGGAATCTTCTCGTGATTGTTACCTCAATACCCTTCAGGTGGTGGAAATGTGCGCAGATTTCCAGATCAGTCATTCGACCAAATCAAGACCGGTATTTGGGGGGATAAAGGGAACTGAGGTAACGGGGAAGGACAGGCAGAAACAAGCTTCGGCTATTATTCCCTGGCTGCGGGGTTACTGTAGTACTGTCACCCGGAAGATCGGTCATTTTTCCGATGATGATCGGGTGCTGGAATTCATCAATTCAGCAGATCTGGACAGGCTGGCTCCCCTGGGTACCAGTTGTCCCGATCATTTCCTTCGCACCAAGATAAGTCCCCTGGTGCTCCGTCTCCCGCCAGATCAGGACCCGGGACAGGGAGAAACGATCCGCGGGATACTGAATGAACAGTTTGAAGATTATCGCAGAAAGTATATCCAGTATTATCATGCCTGCAAGCATCCGGGAAGCCCTCCCATGCGGGATCCTGATCCGGTGGTCCTCCTGTATCCAGGCATCGGGATGTTCACTTTTGCCAGCAGTAAACTGGGAGCCAGAATTGCTTCGGAATTCTATATCAATGCCATCAATGTGATGAAAGGAGCTGAAGCAGTTTCTGAGTATACCGCCCTTCCGGAGCAGGAAGCTTTCGATATTGAATACTGGCTTTTGGAAGAGGCGAAACTGAGGCGGATGCCTGCAGCGGGCAGGCTGAGTGGCCGGGTTGCCCTGATTACAGGAAGCGGGGGAGGCATTGGCAGGGCGATTGCCCGCAAAATGGCGGAGGAAGGAGCCTGCATCGTAATCAGTGATATTGACCCACAGCGGCTGGCTGCAGCGGAAAAGGAATTCAGGGGCCGGTACGGCCATGATGCCTGCATAGCTTTACCGCTGGATGTTACCCAAGCAGGTTCAGTGGAAAAGGCATTCGACGCTGCAGCGCTGGCTTTCGGTGGAGTGGACATCCTGGTGAATTGTGCCGGATTATCGGTTTCAAAACCCCTGGAGGACCATACGGAACAGGATTGGGACATGCTGTATGATATCCTGGTGAAGGGGCAGTTTTTAATCACCCGGGCTGGACTGAAAATAATGCGTAAACAGGATTTTGGCGGAGATATCATTAATATTGTCAGCAAGAATGCCCTGGTCAGCGGTCCGGATAATGCCGCATATGGTTCAGCGAAGGCTGCCCAGCTCCATCTCAGCCGGCTGAATGCCGCAGAACTGGGCAAAGACCGGATCCGGGTTAATGTGGTTAACCCGGATGCGGTCATCACAGATAGCCATATTTGGACTGGAGCCTGGGCAGAAGGAAGAGCCCGGGCATATGGAATAAGTGTGGCGGAATTACCAGCCTTTTATGCAAAGCGGACCTTGCTGGGTGAAACCATCAACCCGGAGGATATTGCCAATGCCTGCCTGGTTTTTATTGGTGGTCTGTTGAATAAATCTACCGGTAATGTGCTGAATGTGGATGGAGGACTTGCTGCAGCCTTTGTCCGGTAAACTAAAAACTCCTCGTATGCTGATTGATGCTCACCTGATAGCCGCACATAATGAACAAGGGGATAAAACCCACCGGGAGAGCCTGGAATTTATCCAGTCCAAGCTCAATGATCCAGGATCAATAATGAATCAGCTTAAAAGTTTCCAGGTATCCATTCCTAGCTGGGCGATGGGTACCGGGGGAACCCGTTTCGGGCGATTCGCTGCAGGAGGAGAACCCCGTAACCTGGAAGAAAAGATTGCAGATGCAGGGTTATTGCATGCCCTCACCCGGTCTGCAGGAGGGATCTCCCTGCACATTCCCTGGGATCTCCCTGAGGATTCAGCGGCTATCCGCAGGCTGGCTGCGGATTTCGGGCTCAGGTTTGATGCAGTGAATTCCAATACTTTCCAGGATCAGCCAGGCCAGCAGTTCAGCTATCAGTTCGGATCCCTGCAACAGGTGAACCCTGCTATCAGGCGGCAGGCGATAGATCACCATATTGAGGTGATTCGTATCGGAATGGGGCTGGGCTCAAATGCCCTGACCATTTGGCTTGCCGATGGATCCAGTTTCCCAGGCCAGCTGAATTTCCGCCATGCTTTTGAAAACACCCTGGAAAGTCTGCAGGTCATTTATCAGGCCCTTCCTGAAAACTGGAAAATGTTTATTGAATACAAACCCTATGAGCCGAACTTTTATTCCATGACGGTAGCAGACTGGGGGCAATCCTACCTGTTGGCCAGTAAACTGGGCATACAGGCATTCACGCTGGTGGACCTCGGTCACCATCTTCCCGGAACGAACATAGAACAGATCGTATCCCTGCTGCTCATGGAAAACAAGCTGGGAGGATTCCATTTTAATGATTCCAAATATGGGGATGATGATCTCACTGCAGGCAGCCTCAGGCCATACCAGTTGTTCCTGATTTTTCAGGAGCTGGTAGAAGGAATGAATGCCCGGGGAATGGATCATGCCAGAAGCCTAAGCTGGATGATTGATGCATCTCATAATATCAAAGATCCGCTGGAAGACCTTCTGCAGTCCGTAGAAGCCATACAGATAGCCTATACCCAAGCCCTGATAGTTGATCAGGAGGCCTTAAACAAGGCCAGGCAGGACAATGACGCTGCCATGGCCCAGGATATCCTCCAGCAGGCATTCCGAACCGATGTACGGCCGCTCGTCGCGGAGACCAGGATGAGGAATGGAGGTGCACTTAACCCCCGGCAGCTATTCCGGGATCTCCGCATCCGGGAAAAGCTCGTCGCCGAAAGGGGAAGACTGATCCGGGCTACAGGACTTTGATCTCTTAAAACCGGTCCCATGCACGGAACGCCTGTCATTGCCATATTTGATATCGGGAAGTCCAACAAGAAACTTATTTGTTTTGATGGACAGTACCGCATTGTCCTGGAGCAATCGGCGACCCTGCAGCAAGTCAGGGATGAGGATGGTTATCCCTGTGAAGATCTGCAAGGCCTGAGAAGATTTATACTGGATGGGGTGTCGGAATTGATGGGGAACCCGGAACTGGACATCATTGGGATCAATTTCTCTGCCTATGGGGCCAGCCTGGTATACCTGGATCAGGAGGGAAATCCCCTGACTCCGCTGTATGATTACCTGAAACCCTATCCGGAAACTTTACTCAACAGCTTTTTGGAAAATTATGGCGGGAAGGATGATATTACGGTCCAGACCTGTTCACCCCTGATGGGAAGCCTGAATTCGGGACTTCAACTGTACCGCATCAGGCACCAGCAACCTGAAGTATTCGGACAAATATACCAGGCCCTGCACCTGCCCCAATACCTGAGCTGGCTGCTGACAGGAAAACCCATATCCGGGTTCACCAGCCTGGGCTGCCATACCATGCTCTGGGATTTTGCCCGGCAGGATTATCATGATTGGGTCAGGCGGGAAGGGCTGCATGAAAAATTAGCGCCGATATATCCCGAAAGTGATGTCCAGCCGGTAATGATCGGTAAAAAGCGGGTCTGGACAGGAATGGGTTTGCATGATAGTTCAGCCGCCCTGATTCCCTATCGACTGACCTTCCAGGATCCTTTTGTGCTACTATCCACCGGCACCTGGTCGGTCAGTATGAACCCTTTTAATACCGAAAGTTTAACTTCCGGGGATCTGTCCCGGGATTGTTTGAATTACCTCAATGCTGAAGGTAAAGCAGTCAAAGCTTCCCGGTTCCTGTCCGGACCTATCTATGATCTGGGGACAAAACTGATAGCCGCACATTTCCAACTCAATCCGGGAATATTTGCTCAGATGCCTTTTGATCGGAATCTGCTAAAACCTGTATTGAGGAATATGGACTTGTCAGGGACAGGTTATCAGTTCCGGCCGGAAATTTATTCTACGGCTGCTCAGGCATATCATGGGCTGATGCAGGACCTGGTGGAGTTTCAGCAAAATTCCACCAGGATGGTTTTCGGACACCTGGGTATTAGAAATCTTTTTGTGGACGGGGGGTTCTGCAGAAATACCATTTTTATGCACCTGATGAAGGAGGCATTTCCTGATTTAGTGGTTCAGGCAGCCAATGCAGGGCAGGCTTCGGCAATGGGGGCAGCCCTGATCATGCATGAGATCTGGAATGCGGGTCCCATCTCCCGGGATTTTAACCCAACTTGCAACTTAATTTGCACAACTAATTGTTAGTTAGTTTATTACCGGCTCGCCTATGCTTATTCGGGTAACACAAACTTTTTTCGGCGGTAGGGCATTGTCTTATTTCCCAGGGCCGAGTATATTTCCAACATCTGGGCGTTGGGTTGACTGGACAATATTAGATTTGGAAAAATTTGTGCCGAGTGGGTGCAGCTAATCGAACCAATAGCGTATTTGATTACTTGGGTATTTTATCAGATCCCGGGTACATGGCGGGGGTTAAGGAGAAGCTTAACTTAATTGCAACATTCCGCTAAGAACCTAAACTGGGGGTGACTTGCCTAATTCTTACTTTTTAGGCTTTTTTTTGAGAAGTATTCCTTGTACCGATGGGCTAATTGGTTTGTCAGTTCGGTGGATGCAGCCAATCCAACAACATGGCCGACGCATTCCTTCGATAAGTTCCGAACACACTCTACTCACATGATTCTTCCTTGTCTCGGGGCTCTTGACCGAAATGGTCCAGCAGATCCATTCATTGCGCGCGAGCGGCCTTATGTCCTCCCATGCCGCAAGTGCTTTCGGCGAGGCGACGAGTGCCTTCTTTAGGTCTGCAGGCAACTTATGCACGGTTCCTGAAGCTATTTTCATGGCTCAACTCATTTGCGAAGATACATGATATCAAAGTCGTGTTCCCACCTCTTGCCGTCGAACGACTTTTCCCACTGCGCCTTAATCGTTTTCTTATCCTTACTTATTTTTCCGGCAAACCGCTGAGAGAACTTCGGCGAATCGCGCCAAATGTTCAAAACGCCTTTTGCCAAGCTCATCTGGTATACGCGCGAAACACCACGATCATCGAAATAGAGAGCCGAATAATCGTCAGCATCTTGATCACGTCCAATGAGCCAAAGAGACCACGGCATACCGCTGTCCTTGATGCCTTGACGCATGATGAGAAATGCTCCGTCTTTAATTAATTCAAACGACATGCTCCCACGAATGACTGCTGTGGGCTCTGGAAGGAACGAAGCATTAGAGAGCTCTATGGTCCATGAACCCACCAACATCTCAAGATCTTTGAGAGCGGGGTTGATAAGCGTCGTTTCCATTTAAAAAAGAAAAAAGTACAAAATTTTAGAAGTCTTTTTGAATAGTATGATATATTTTATCAAAACACTATTACTTTTTCCTCCTTGGTTTAAGGGCCTTTGTAGATATTTCCTTTTGCCGTTCGACTGTTAATTTAACGGCCCTGGCCCTCCAACTTTTGCCCACTTACCGCAATTCGCTTTTCTTCATAGCAGGGACCTTCTGTAATTTCATCCGTGACTATATCCACAATGGATTTGGCCCTTGGATTGATGTCCTAGGACGTTTGGGTTTTGTTATAAAGCAAATATATAAAACCATGCCCTTATCCGGTCAAGCAACCTCATTCAAACTGAGACAGTACCGAACTTTTTGGATTTATAAACCTGGCGTGAAAACCCTGCGCTCTTGGCGTAGGGATGAAACGCCATTCTAAGGTCATCAAAATATTTTAGATTTGGAATGTGGAAATCGAGGAAACGTCTGACTTATGGCATTCATATCATAATGTATCTGAATGCTATTATCATATTCAGTTGACAATTAAATACAGGAAGCCATTATTTAAACCAGCCATTGAGGGATTAATAGCCAAAGTATTAAAGGGATTAAAAGAAAGGTATAGTATAGAGGTATACTTGATCGGATTCGACAAAAATC
>DATLTB010000067.1:0-27053 GCA_035533815.1 Chitinophagaceae bacterium | reverse complement strand
CAGTTCAAAACTGAAAAAGGAGCCACGCAGTATGCATTGAACCGTTCCATAATAGACACCTTGATCAAACAAGGAAAGAATGTCAATCGTGGTCTGAGGGAAATAGCCGGTTTTGAAACCGGATGATACCATTACTATTTTATTTACCTTGCTATTACTGTATTTAAGAACCAATAACCTAGGGAGATAATTATTACCTAGGGGTCCTGTGTAGTTACTACAAAGGAACGGGTTATCGAATATTATTTTGATCCTGACAGGGGTGTGTAATTAAAATAGATCAGAAATCCACATACAAGATAATCAATATTTTATAAATTCAGCAAAAAACATATTTTTTATCAATAACAGGGTCTTGGAAGCTGATCAGAAAGGCTTTGCAAACAGGTAAATTCCCCCAATGGCCAAAATCCCAGCCAGGATATTCAAGGCAAAACCCCAGGTAACCAGTTTTCGGACCCGTTTTACCGATAGGATCAGGCTATACACCATCTTCAGCAGATTATTGCTGAACATAGCCTGCAGGGTAGCTGCTCCCATCATGGCCAGGGAGATGTTATGCGTCGCCTGGAATAAATTCAGCAGGAAAGGATCAATATCAGTAAAACCAACCAAAAAGGAAAGCCCGGTCAACCCAGCTGTCCCCAGGTAATGAAGGGTCAGCTGGGTCAGGGCGGAAAAAAGCAGGTATAATGCCGCAAACATGATGGCGATTTTAAATTCCAACGGATTGCTATGTCCATTGATAATATGTTCTGCAGAATGATCTGCCGGTACCTTAATCTGATAGATCCACCAGGCGATCAGCAGGGAAACCCCAAAAAGTCCTAAAAAATACGGCCAGATCAATGCGGCAAGCGGGGAATCGAAAATGACAATCAATATAAAAATACGGATGTACATCATGGAAGTAGCCGCGAGGATTGCACCGGCATATTGTCCTGCGGAAGCGACTTCTTCCTTACTCTTGCGCGCGATGATGAAGGTAGTGGCAGTACTGCTGTATAATCCGCCTAAAATACCGGTTATCAGGAGGCCTGAGGAAGGGAAGACAAATTTCTTCAGCAGATAACTGAAGTACGAGATCCCGGAAATAACCACAATGGCCAGCCAGATCTTATAGGGGGAAACAGGAATGAAGGGACTGATGTTGCCGACAGGAAGAACAGGCAGAATGAGGACTGCCATGATGATGAATTTACTCAGGGTAAAAAATTCATCCTTGTCCAGTTTTTCAGAAAAGGTTTGAAAATATCCCTTCAATTCTGCCAGCAGCAGCAGTAAAACATACAGCAATACAGATAGCCAGTGGGGCTGTTGGATAACCACCAGGGGCATGCTGAATATCAGGAGGGCCAGGATAATGCTGGTTAGCCCGAAGCCCTGTCCATTTTTGACCTTCATGAAATAGAAAATGGCCAGAAAAGCGGAAACAGCAATTAACCCGGCCACAAAATAGAATACAGACGGAAGCAGGGCAAGCAAATAACCCAGCAAGCCCAGAAAGGTGAAGGTCCGGTCAGAGCCAAAACTTGTTTTGCTCTTGGCTGCAAAATGCCTCTTTTGTTCCATACCGATCAGCAGGGAAAAAAAGAAAACAATTCCTAAGCTGATGAGTGCGGGCGGAAGATTATGAAGAAATGACATCATGTGGAATTTTTTTACCCTTTAACAGGAAATGCTTTACCTGATCATTGATGACAAAGCTACAAAAGGCAAAATATAACAGGGTGCCCCCAGTCATGGCCACCGGAAGGGAGGAAATACCAGGAATCCCGGTGGTTAAAATGAGGCAAACCAGCAGTACATCGGCCCCTATTGCCCAAACCACTATTTTTGCCGGGGCCTGAGAATAAAAATGATCCTTGGTGCGTACTATGATGATATTGAAAATGCTGGCAAAAAACAAGATAGCGAACCCGAATGAATGCATGGTCTGGCTACCTGTTATCGGAAATATTGTCTTGGCCACCCTTAACCAAAGCAGGCTCTCCAGGACCATCAGCACGCCAAGCAGGAAACCGTTTTTCACCAGCGGCCGGATATTCCAGGTTTCCGGATCCCTGGACCCGCTCACCTGATCGGCGGATAAGGTCAGGGTCACAAAATCCACAATAATCAACAGCACCACCATATCTGAGGCCCCAACCACAAACTGACCGGTGATGAGATAGGCCGCACAAACGAATAACACGGTAAACAAGGTCTTGGCTATTTTGCTGACCACCCAGTTGGCAATGCGGTGATGGATGGTGCGGCCAACCTTGATCAGGAGAATGATATTTTCCAGTCCCGCCTGCAACAGGATCACACTGGCTGCCTGTTTGGCGATATCGGTGGCCGATTTGACGGCAATTCCCACCTCAGCCTGTTTCAGGGCCGGGGCATCGTTTACCCCGTCTCCGGTCATTCCGGTAATTTCATGATGCTGCTGAAGGTTGGTGACAATGGTGAACTTATCCTCCGGTAGTACTTCTGCAAACCCGCTATGGGCCACGATGATGGCATGTTTATCATTGATGGATGTTTTTTCACGCAGTAAAGCGGCGCTGACGATATCATCGCCCATACCAACTTCCCTGGCAATCTCCCGGGCAATGGGTAACGCATCGCCGGTAAGCATTTTTACCCGAACCCCCAACCCCTTTATTTCCGAAATCATTTGCGCAGAATCCTTTAAAGGGGGATCGGCCAATGCCACCACACCTGCCAATGCCGTGACCTGATCCCTGACCACGGCCACGGCCATGGCCCTGAACCCCCTGGCTGCCCACTGAACGACCACGGCGTCAGGTGCGTCTTTTCCCGGCTGGCATAAATCCCTGATTGTGGCATAAGCCCCCTTCATGACGGTAAACTGCTTGTCTTCCTTACTGACCGTGGCTTCGGTTTTCCGGGTATCGGCTGAAAAGGGAATAAAGGAGACCTGCCGGTAAGGGGATGCATCAATATGATGTTCAGCTGCTTTTTGCAGGAAAGCCTGGTCAATGGAGTCATGGTTTGCGGTTACCGATGCCAGCACCCCATACAACAACACTTCATCCGCTGTAAAGTTTTCAGATGCCCGGATTTCCTGAATGGACAATTCATTCTGGGTGATCGTTCCCGTTTTATCCATACATAATGTCGTCATCGTTGCTGCGTCCTCTGTGGCGCTCAGCCGGCTGACCAGGATGCCTTTTTCAGCCAGCTGGCGGGAACCTTTTGCCATGCTGACGGCAAACATGGCAGGCAGGGCCACAGGCACAGCCGAGATCAGCAAGATGAGCAACAGGGGTAGAATGGTTAAAAAAGCTTCCCCGCGGAAAAAGGAAACGGTGAACGTGATGGCCACAAAGATGATGACCACCGCAAATAATATTTTCACCACGCTGGTCACCACTTCCTCCATATGCAGCCTGGGTTTGGCCGTCTGGACCAATTGGGCCGTCCTTCCGAAAGTGGTATGTAACCCCGTTGCGGTGACCACCGCGCTGCATTCTCCTTGTTTAACCACGGAGCCGGAGAAAAGCATATCGCCTGCCTTCTTGTCCTTGAGCTGGGATTCCCCGGTAAGTGCTGATTCGTCAGTTCCTGCCTGTCCATTGATCATTTTGACATCAGCAGCGATAAAATCCCCTGACCTGATCCGGATGATATCCCCCGGCACTAGCTGATTACCCGGGGTGGTCTGCCATTTTGCGTCACGCAGGATACGAACGGTAACCTGCAGGCTTTTTTTTAATGCCTCCACGGTTTTGGCAGCCTTCCGTTCCTGTATAAAACCAATGACTGCATTGAACAGCATCAGGCCGGAAATCAGATAGACATCAGCAGCCTTATGCAGGAAAATCGATACGATAATGGTCAGCTCCAGCATCACCGCCGTCAGTCCCCGGAAATGTTTAAGGAACAACAAGGCCATGGATGGCTCTTTCTCCGATACTTCATTTAAGCCATAGGTGGACTGCCGGTGTAGGGCCTCCTGCTGAGATAACCCCTTTTCAGGTTGAACCTGAAGGGCGGCTAATGCTTCCTCCACGGTGTTAACGGCAAACTTATTTTGTTGAACCGGCATTTTACCTGTTTATTTGAAATTCCCGGATTGGTGATTCAGGGCTCATTGCGTTATCCGCGCATACCCTGAAGGAGTCAGTATCCAAACGCATTGCCGGTCTGTCCTGGGATTGAAATTCATTACCCAGGGCGGTAATTGCGGCGGGAAATCCATCAGGACGAGACGGTCCGTAGTTTTACAGGAATCCCAGCTCGAGTTTGGCTTCTTCACTCATCTTATCCTTATCCCAGGGAGGATCAAAGGTCAGGGTTACATCCACCTGGTTCACCCCGGAGACAGCCCTGACTTTATTTTCTACCTCGAAAGGGATCTCCCCGGCAGACGGACAGGATGGAGCGGTCAGGGTCATGATCACTTCCACATTGCCCTGCTCATCGGTATTTACTCCATAGATAAGTCCCAGCTCAAAAATATCCACCGGGATTTCGGGATCATAAACCGTTTTTAGGGCATCGATCACCTGTTGTTTCAAAACCTGAGGGTCCATATGATTGGAGTTAGGGGGTCTGGAATGTCTGAAAAGCCAGGGCAAATAGTTTCATCTGCCTGACCATGGATAAAAGCCCATTTGCCCGGGTGGGAGATAAATGATCCTTTAGTCCCACCCGGTCAATGAAATACAGTTCGGCCTGCTGAATTTCCCGGGGGGTATGCCCGGATAATATTTTCACCACCATGCTGACCAGACCCCTGGTGATGATGGCATCGCTATCAGCGGTAAACCGCACTGATCCATCCACCAGTTCTGCATGGAGCCAGACTTTGGCCTGGCAGCCCCTGATCAGATTCTCGTCCTTGCGGTATTCCTCGGCGATCAAGGGCAGTTCCTTGCCCAGCTCGATGATATATTCATACTTGTCCATCCAGCCCCCGAAGAGTTCAAATTCTCCGATCAACTCATCCTGTTTGGCATTGATCGTCATGACCAGTTGTTTTACCTGAGCATCCGGATGGCGTTACGAACCGCATTACAGAGGGTATCGATATCCTCAAAATTATTGTAAAAAGCCAGGGAAGCCCTCACTGTGCCTGGAATACCATAAAAATCCATCAGGGGCTGGGTACAGTGGTGGCCGGTACGTACGGCAATCCCGGATTGATCCAGGATTACCCCTACATCATAGGGATGCAGGCCTTCAATATTAAAGGATATCACGCTTGCCTTCTGTGCGGCTGACCCATAAATGCGTAATCCCTCAATCTGCTGCAGTTTTCCGGTGGCGTATTCCAGCAACTGCCGTTCGTAATGGAATATTTTGTCTGTGCCTGTAACCTGCAGGTATTCCAGGGCAGCCCTCAGCCCGATAGCCCCGGCAATATCGGGGGTACCTGCTTCAAACTTGAACGGCAGCTCATTATAGGTGGTCTTTTCGAAAGTCACTGTTTTGATCATTTCTCCTCCGCCCTGCCAGGGAGGCATGGCGTTCAGAAAATCCTGTTTACCATAAAGTACTCCGATTCCAGTGGGGCCGCAAACTTTATGCCCGGAAAAAGCCATAAACTCGCAGTCCAGTTCCTGCACATCAGGGTGCAGGTGCAACACAGACTGAGCTGCATCAACCAATACCGGAATTCTGTGACGGTGGGCTGAATCAATGATTTCTTTTAAGGGATTGATTGTACCCAGGGTATTGGAGACATGGGTAAGTGCCAGGATTTTGACCCGGGAATTGAGCATGCGGTGAAATTCCGTCAGCTCCAGTTCCCCGATCTGGCTGATGGGGATAACCTGCAGCCTGGCGCCTTTTTCTTCGCAGAGCATCTGCCAGGGTACAATATTGGAATGGTGTTCCATGGCCGTGATCAGGACCTCATCCCCTTCCTTCAGGTTTTCCCTGCCGAAACTGGAGGCCACCAGATTAATGCTTTCGGTGGTACCCCGGGTGAAGATCACTTCATGGGTATGGCGGGCCCCGATGAACTCTGCTACTTTAGTGCGGGCTGCTTCAAAGGCATCCGTGGCCTGCTGACTGAGGTGGTGTACTCCCCGGTGAACATTGCTGTTGATCTGGCGGTAATAATCCTCTATGGAGCGGATAACCTGCAGGGGTTTCTGGGAAGTAGCCCCATTGTCCAGGTAAACCAGCGGTTTGCCGTGCACCAGGGTGTGCAGGATGGGGAAATCATCCCGGATCCTCCCGGTGTCCAAGGCATAAATCCCGCTGCCAGCTACCGTTTCCATCATGATAATTTCGAGTCAATCAGGTCATTGATATAATGCTTCAGGGGTTCCAGGCGGATCTTTTCCGTGACATCATAGGCAAATGCATGTATCAGCAGGGAATTTGCTGTGGCTGCACCGATACCCCTGGTACGCAGATAAAAAGCTGCTTCTTCGTCCAACTGGCCGGTGGTGGACCCATGACTGCACTTCACATCATCTGCAAATATCTCCAGTTCCGGCTTTGAATTGATTGAAGCCAGTGCTCCGATCAGGATATTATTGTTTTCCTGGAAAGCATTGGTCTTCTGCGCATCCGGCCGGACAAATATTTTCCCGTTGAAAACCCCGCTGGACTGATCTTTCAGGACCCCTTTGTACCACTCATTGCTCCTGCTGTTGGGTTTCCGGTGATCCACAAAAGTGTGATTATCCACCAGCTGATCCCCGCTGGTCAGGTACAGTCCGTACAAGTGGGTCTCCGCATGTTCTGCATCTATTGCCACATGGGTGTTGTTCCGGATAAAACGGCCGTTAATGCAATAAGTGTGGTTATTGTACAAGGAGGAATCCGCCTGGGTTACCTGGGTATGGTTAATGGTGATCTGGTGCAGGCTGCCATCCTGGATCCGGTAATGATCGGCCGTGCTGCCTTCCCCGAGGTACATCTCTGTGGCAGCATTGATCAGGATATCTTCGTCCAGGAACAGGGAAACAAAATTTTCCACCAGCGAAACTTCGGAGCACGGCTGAAGGATATATAAGTTTCTGGGCTGTATAATCAATGGTGCTGACCCGGTGAACAGGTGAGTGATGAGCACCGGAGCCCCGATCCGGGCATTTTTCTTCACTTCGATGAACAGGCCGTTTTCTGCCAAGGCAGTATTCAGTGCAGCAAAATGGTATTTGGTGGTATCCAGGTATTTTCCGAAATGCTCCCGGAAAGCAGGCAGATCGGCCGCTTCAGCCAGCGTACAGACCTGGATCTCGCCAGGATCTGGAAGCCGGGAAAGTTCGGGATGCAACACCCCATTCACCAGAACAATATGCCAGCCCTCCAGATCTGGGATTTCCAGATTCAGGATATCTGTTGCTTTCAGTTGAACGCCATTGCGGCCAGCCAGGTGATAATGGGGTTGCAGGAAGGGGATGATATTGGTATATTTCCAATCCTCCTCTTTTGTGGTCGGGAATTGAAGCGCCTGAAAATCCTTCCAGGCAGATTCCCTGAGGTTTGCCCATGGGCCCGCAGGAGTCATCCCAATAACCGGGGCCAGGCGGTCATGCTCTTCCAGCAAATTATCATACAGGGACGCTGTCTCATTCATAATCATAGTAAATAAGTTGAACCGGACTAAGCCGTGGTGGCCACAGAACCTTGTTCGGCCTTGAGCCAGTCATATCCCTTTTCCTCCAGCTCCAAAGCAAGTTCTTTGCCCCCGGATTTAACGATCCGGCCATCATAAAGTACATGCACATAATCGGGAATGATATACTCCAGCAAGCGCTGGTAATGGGTGATGATCACAAAGGCATTCCCGGGTAGGCGGAGCTTGTTGACCCCGGCGGCTACGATCTTCAGGGCATCAATATCCAATCCGGAATCTGTTTCATCCAGGATGGCCAACCTGGGCTGAAGCATGGCCAGCTGGAAAATTTCATTCCGTTTTTTTTCCCCGCCGGAAAATCCTTCATTCACCGACCGGTTGGCCAGCTTGGCGTCAAAATCAACCAGTTTCTGCTTGTCTTTCACCATTTTCAGGAATTCCCGGGCTTCCAGGACCGGAAGTCCCCGGTAAGCCCTGATCTCATTGATGGCGGTCTTCAGGAAATTGACATTGGAAACACCCGGAATCTCCACCGGGTACTGGAATGCCATAAAAACGCCTTCCCTGGCCCTGTCCTCCGGAGAAAGATCCAGCAGGTCCTTGTTATCCAGTTGCACCTCACCTCCCGTAACGGCAAAATTTTCCCTGCCGGCCAGTACGGAAGCCAGGGTGCTTTTGCCTGAGCCGTTAGGGCCCATGATGGCATGCACTTCGCCGGCTTTCACAGTCAGGTTTACCCCTTTCAGGATTTCCCGCTCACCGATATTCACTTTCAGATTTCTGATGGATAGCATTTCCGGTTGATTATGTATATATTTCGTGTTTTACCTAGGTTCAGCCCACACTGCCTTCCAGGGATATGGCGAGCAATTTCTGGGCTTCCACAGCAAATTCCATGGGTAACTGATTCAGGACTTCCCTGGCATAGCCATTTACAATGAGGGCTACGGCCTTTTCCGCATCAATGCCCCGTTGATTGCAGTAAAATATCTGGTCTTCCCCGATTTTGGATGTGGTAGCTTCATGCTCCAGCATCGCCGTGTTGTTTTTGGATTCTATATATGGAAAGGTATGTGCTCCGCAGCGAGCTCCGATCAGCAGGGAATCACATTGGGTGAAATTGCGGGCATGGTCGGCATTCCGGGCCACCCGGACCAGTCCCCGGTAGCTGTTTTGGCCCCTACCTGCAGATATTCCCTTGGAAATGATCCGGCTGCGGGTATACTTACCGAGATGGATCATTTTTGTTCCCGTATCGGCTATTTGTTTATTTTTAGTCAATGCCACCGAATAAAACTCCCCTTCACTGTAATCTCCTTTCAGGATAACCCCGGGGTATTTCCAGGTTATAGCGGAACCCGTTTCCACCTGGGTCCAGGAAATTTTGGAATGATTCCCGCGGCAGATCCCCCTTTTGGTCACGAAATTAAATATGCCTCCCTTTCCGTCCTTATCCCCCGGATACCAGTTTTGCACGGTGGAATACTTGATCTCGGCATGGTCCAGGGCGACTAGCTCCACTACTGCAGCATGCAGTTGGTTTTCATCCCGCCTGGGAGCCGTACATCCTTCCAGGTAGCTGACATAACTGTGGTCATCAGCAATAATCAGCGTGCGCTCGAACTGACCGGTATTCGCTGCGTTGATGCGGAAATAAGTGGACAGTTCCATGGGACACCGGACTCCTTTGGGTATGTACACAAAGGAACCATCGGAAAATACTGCTGCGTTTAATGCAGCAAACACATTGTCGGTGGAAGGGACCACCGTACCCAGGTATTTTCTAACCAGCTCAGGATGATGCTGTACTGCCTCTCCGAATGAACAGAAAATAATTCCCAGTTCTGCCAGTTTTACCCGGAATGTAGTGGCTACCGATACACTGTCAAACACTGCATCAACTGCCACTCCACTAAGCATTTTTTGTTCGTTTAGGGGAATCCCCAGCTTTTCGAAGGTGGCCAGCAGTTCCGGGTCCACCTCGTCCAGGCTTTTTAAATTTTTCCGGGCCTTGGGGGCTGCATAATATGAAATAGCCTGGAAATCAATTTCCGGCAGTTGAAAATTCTGCCATTCAGGCATTTCGCTCTCAAGGAAATGACGGTATGCTTTCAACCGCCATTCCAGTAAAAAAGGCGGTTCATGCTTCTTTTCGGAAATGAACCGGATGGTATCTTCACTCAGCCCCCTGGGGGCCATATCCATTTCAATGTCCGTAGAAAAGCCATAAGCATATTCCCGTTGTGATATATCTTCAATTATCTCTTTATCAGTTTTCATGTAATATATTGACTATTAATATATTCATAATATTCATCTCTAATTCAACATGAGGAATGACCAGTCCAATTCCGCCATGAGTTCGGGAGCCAACAGCAAATATCGGTATTCCAGGCTGTATCTATCATGCCAATGGGAAAATTTCTATATCCAAACCGCAATTTTCAGGCCTCCTGATCCGGCAGGAGGAAAAAGGTGAAATACAATAAAAGTATAATATATGGGGAATTTCCTGGTAGGGGTTGTCTCAGAGCGAAAAACTTTCACCACAGCTGCAGGTCCGGGCTGCATTGGGATTGAGGAAGTATAACCCTTTACCCCCCAGTCCATCCGAGTAATCCAGTTCGGTCCCAAACAGGTAAAGCAGGTTTTTTTTATTCACCACTACCTGGATCCCCCTGTCTTCAAATACCTGGTCACCTTCATTTAACTGGTGGTCAAAGGCTAACTGGTATTCCAGGCCGGAGCATCCTCCGCTTTTGACCCCTACCCTGACAAACGTATTTTTACCCTGACCATCCTTTTGTATCAGCTGTTCAATGTAAATGCTGGCTTTTTCAGAAACCGTTATCATATTCTGCAAATTTCATCAATAAAAACCGATATCCCATCCTCCGGTAGAAGAAATGACAAATTCATCACCGATGAATGGGGAAATGGGGTACCCAGCCATCGCAAAGGCCTTTTCAGGCCGGAATGCCATGGTACATTGGGAACAGGGTTCCGGTGATCCCCCGGGATGCATCAGCGACCAGAAAGGATACCAGATCTGCAATATCTTCCGGAGGTGTCCATTTTGCCCCCTCCTTTTCGTCAATACCCAGTTTGGCTGCAGGCGTCCCGATCACGGCCGGCACTATGCAATTAGCCCGGACCTGATGTTTCCTGCCTTCTTCTGCAGCATTCAGGGTGAGGGCAACCAGGGCTGATTTGCTGGCCGTATAGGCCCCATTGCCCGGAGCGGGGTGAAGCACGGCCCTGGCTCCAATGGTAACAATGGATCCCTGTCCCCGACTGATCATCTGCGGAAGTATGGCTTTCAGCAGCAGGAAGGTAGACCGGGCATTCAGGTTCATGAGAAAATCAAAATCCGAATCCGAAGTTTCCCCCAGGGATATCCCCGGACGGAAACCGCCCGCCAGGTGGACCAAGGCTCCGAAATCCTCATGTCCGGAAAAAAAATCCTTCACCCCGGATGCAGTGGTGATATCTGATACGGCTGCAGTGAATTGTTTTCCGGACATCCCCGGAAATTGCTGATCTAATGCGGCTAAGCCAGAAAGTGAACCCACCGCGGCATGCAAAAAACAGCCTTCCTCAATCAGGCGTTTCATGACATAAATACCCAGGCCTCCGCTGGCTCCCGTGATAAGTACCTTGGTGTTGGTCATATGAATAGGATTCAGGATGCTCCTGCGATGCGGTACACATCGCTAAAATAGATACTCATCCACCGCTCCGGATTGGACAATGGGGTAAACCCCAATTTGTGGTATAAGCCATGTGCGTCCATAGTCCCCAGTGTCCAGCGTCGCAATCCCTGCAAATCGGGATGTTCCAGGACGAGGCCGACCATCCAAATGGCCAGACCTCTTCCCCGGTATTCAGGGAGTACAAACACGTCGGCCAGGTGGGCATAGGTGGCCAGATCGGAGATCACCCGGCAAAATCCCACCTGTTCCTCCCTGTGATATACCCCGAAGCATGTGGAATGGGCAATGGCTCGACGGAAGGTTTCCAAGGGTATCCCTAATGACCAATAGGCTTCCTCCGATAAAAACCGATGGATAAGCCCGATATCTAACTTGCTTTTATCGGGGCTGAACAGGAATTCCCCCCGAGTGAATTCGGAAGATGTCATATGGGAATATCCTTAGTTACCGCTTTACTGATTTTCACCAGTTCCTTCACCAGTTCTTCCAACCTATCGAGCCGGAGCATGTTCGCCCCGTCAGATCTGGACATTGACGGTTCGGGATGGGTTTCAATGAATAAACCATCCGCCCCGGCGGCAATGGCTGCCCGGGCAATTGTTCCGATCAGGGTAGGGTTTCCGCCCGTGATGCCGCTTTGCTGGTTGGGTTGCTGCAGGCTATGGGTGCAATCCACTACCACGGGTACCCCGTGTTCCTGCATCCAGGGAATATTGCGGAAGTCCACCACCAGGTCCTGATAACCGAAAGTGGTGCCCCGTTCAGTGAGCAGGATCAGTTCATTCCCTTCATTGCGGATCTTCTGAACGGCAAACCCCATGGCCTGGCCGCTCACAAACTGCCCTTTTTTGACATTGACCGCACGGCCGGTCCTGGCTGCGGCCATAAGGATATCCGTCTGCCTGCATAAGAAGGCTGGGATCTGCAGAATGTCTGCATAAGGTGCAGCAATGGCCGCTTCCTGGGCACTATGGATATCTGTGGTAACCGGTATGGAGAAAGTATGTCCGATTTTCTTCAGCAGTTCAAGTCCAGCAATGTCTCCGATACCTGTGAAGGAATCTACCCGGGTCCGGTTGCCTTTGCGGTATGATGCTTTGAAAATAAAGGGTACCTGATAGCGGTTGCAAATCTCTCCGACACGCGCTGCAATGTCCATCAGCAACTGTTCCTCTTCAATCACACAGGGGCCGGCGATGAGAAAAAAATTGGAATGCCCTTTTTTCCCGGTAAACAAGTCCTTAATCAGGTCCATATGCTAAGTTACCAATTCCGGGTATATTTGCCTGAAGTCCCTGTTCCTATGAACCCTGCAAAAGAAAGGATTCTTGTTATCGGTGCCTGCGGGCAGATTGGTGTCGAACTTACCCTGGCGCTCCGGCAAATTTATGGGGAAATCAATGTCGTGGCTTCCGACCTGCGCGATGAGCATGCGTTGCTAAAAGGTACTGGGCCCTATGTGACCCTGGATGTGATGAACAAGGAAATGTTGCATGTCCTGGTGATCCGGCATAACATTACGCAGGTATACCTGCTGGCGGCCATCCTCAGTGCCACCGGAGAAAAAAATCCTTCCCTTGCCTGGCATATCAATATGCAAAGTTTGCTCCATGTACTGGAGATTGCCAAGGAAGAAGGGCTGAACCGGGTGTACTGGCCCAGCTCAATTGCCGTATTTGGGCCAGGTTCTCCCCGGGAATCAACCCCGCAGCATACCACCATTGAACCTACAACGGTATACGGCATTTCCAAATTTGCTGGGGAAAGATGGTGTGAATATTACCATAAACGGTTTGCAGTGGATGTGCGAAGCCTTCGGTATCCCGGATTGATCAGCTATAAATCGGAACCCGGCGGAGGCACGACAGATTATGCAGTGGAGATTTTCCGCTCAGCCCTTGATCAGGGAAGCTATACCAGTTTTCTATCTGCGGATACCTACCTGCCCATGATGTATATGCCCGATGCCATCCGGGCCACGATTGAACTCATGCAGTCCGACCCGGCCAGGATAACGGTCCGGTCATCCTACAATCTGTCAGCGATGAGCTTTTCCCCTGCGGAGATTGCCGGGGAGATCAGCAAACATATACCTGGATTCAGGATACATTATTCTTCGGATTACCGCCAGCAGATTGCGGACAGCTGGCCCCGGAGCATTGATGACCTGCAAGCCAGAAAGGACTGGGGCTGGAAACCACGGTATGATCTTTCCGCCCTGGTAACCGATATGCTGGCCAATCTTGGAAACTGAGGGTCAGTGCTTAGCGGACAATACATCTTCCATGGAGAAAATACCTGTCTTCCCGGCTATCCAGCCTGCGGCCTCTATGGCACCTTCTGCAAATCCATTCCTGGAATGGGCGGTATGGCTGATCTCCAGGTCATCGGTTAAACTGCTCCAGATCACCCGGTGAGTGCCGGGCTCCTGGTCCAACCGGTGGGAAAGTATGGAAATCGTTGCGGCATCGTCACTCTCGTGGTTAACCCATTGACCCAGCCTGGGTACCTCGGAAAGGACCTGATCAGCCAGGGTGATTGCTGTACCGCTCGGAGCATCCTTTTTCTGCATATGGTGGGTTTCCTCCACCCGAACCCTATACTGCTGCTGGCCTGCCATGCAGGCAGCAAGCTGACGGTTGATTCCGAATAATATATTCACCCCAATGCTGAAATTGCTGGCATATAAAAAGGCAGATCCCCGGCGCAGACATGCCATGTGTATCTCAGCCAGCCTGTCCAGCCAGCCCGTGGTTCCGCAAACCACGGGCAATCCGGCTTCAAAGCATTTGAGGATATTATCCGCCGCGGACTGCGGGGTACTCACCTCAATGGCCACATCGGCATTCCGGAGTTGAGGTCCATCCATCTCGGAACCATTGCGTGAATGAATGGTCAGGACAATCTGGTGGCCCCTTTGGAGGGCCACTGATTCAATGGCCCGGCCCATTTTTCCATATCCGATAATTGCGAGTTTCATGGGGCTAATATGGGTGTGAATGAAAGGGATACCTGGATGGCCCAGCTAGCCCGATGACCAGTCCGAGTCCGGCGCAATTCCCCTGGATTGAAGGCAACAGGTGAACGGAAATATCATCGGACACATTAAAATAATACATATGGGCATCTACAATGGCATCCAGTATATTGATAAAATATACACCGATAAAGGCCAGCGCGGAATAATCCACGTATTGCCGGTACCCATCCCGGATAATTTTAAGGTCGGACTGACTATATAAAGACAATGCATTGTTAATGGCGGGATCACTGCTCAATTGTCCGGAATAGCTTAACCGGTAAGCATCCCGGTAGATCAGGTATTGCTTATAGTTAAACACAAAGAAACCGGTAGCCGTGGCCAGTCCGGCATAGGCAACAGGTATTTTCCAGTACTTGTGGTTATAAGCCTGGCCCAGGCCCGGCAGTACGGCCGAAAAGAGTGCTGCCTTTTGCGGGTCATGAATATTGGACAAGCTGTCGGGATGCGCAAAACTGGCCCTGGGAGGGTAGTGGGCGGATACCGGTTTTTCCGGTGAAATATTCCCTGCGGGAGAAACCCCGGAATGGACGGAATCTGTTTGATTGTTCAGCAGGGTATCCTGGGCAAAGACTGCCTGTATTGATCCGATCAGGATCAGCATTCCGGCAATGGCGGAATGCCAGCCGGTAACAGCCAAAGATGTACTAAATACCTTCACTTCAGGGAGCAATTAACGCATATATCCTGTCAAAATCCTCATCGGAGAAAAAAGAGATGAGGATATGGCCTTTGCCCGTGCTTTTGCGGCTAAGCTGCACCCGGGTGGAAAAATGAGAGGCCAGCTTATCCTCTATCTGCCTGTACATGGGTGAAATGCCAGACTTGCGCATGGGTTTACCCGAAGTTTTAATTGACCGGGACACCAGCTCTTCGGTCTGGCGCACAGATAATTGCCTTTGCCTGATTTCCCGGAAAATCAGCAGTTGTCTGTCGGGGAACTCTATACCAGCCAGGACCCGGGCATGTCCCATGCTGATCAGCCCGCTCCTCAGGGCAAGCTGGATATCCGGAGGGAGTTTGAGCAACCGCAGGTAATTGGTGACCGTAGACCGGTCTTTCTTCAACCGTTCTGCCACCTGGATCTGGGTAAACTGCCCTTCTTCCATCAGCCGCTGGAACCCCAGGGCTATTTCTATGGCATTCAGATCCTCCCGTTGGAGGTTTTCCAGAAGGGCCCAGACCAGCAGTTGTTCATCATTCCCTTGCCTGATATACGCCGGTAAATCCTTGATCCCAGCCATCCTTGCAGCCCTGAACCGGCGCTCTCCGGAGATCAGCCGGTATTTCCCCGCACTGGTTTGCATGACTGTAATAGGTTGGATCAGGTCATTTACCCGGATGGATTCACTGAGCTCCTGCAGGGACTCGGGATCAAAATCCCTGCGGGGTTGCATGGGATTGGCTTCGATCTGGTCCAGAGATATTCTTTCCGCATTGATGGCAGGTCCTGCCATTCTTTCACTCAAGGCATGACTGGTTATATTCAGGTCCTCATCAATATGCTGCAGCAGGGACCGGATACCTTTACCCAATGCTTCCTTTTTATGGGGATTGCTCATCATTCAGGGCTAATATTTTATCTTTCAGTTTGATCCTGGTCGCATCATGCTTCTGCAGGATTTCCTTAGCCAGGTTTAGATAATTCACCGCACCGGTGCTGTCCGGATCGTAAAGGATCACCGGTTTTCCGAAGCTTGGCGCCTCACCCAGCCGGGTATTGCGGTGAATGATCGTATTGAAAACCATATCCTCAAAATGCTTTTTCACTTCATCAACCACCTGGTTGGATAACCTCAGCCTTCCGTCATACATGGTCATCAGGATACCCTCAATCTCCAGTTCCGTATTTAGCCGGCTTTGGACAATCTTGATGGTATTTAGCAGCTTACCCAGGCCTTCCAGGGCAAAAAACTCACACTGTACAGGTACGATTACCGAATCGGCCGCAGTCAGGGCATTCACGGTGATCAGTCCCAGGGAAGGGGAACAGTCCAGAACAATAAAATCATATTGGTCCCTCAGGGGTTCAATTACAGAACGGAGCACCTTTTCGCGGTTCGGGCGATTGATCAGTTCCAGCTCAGCCCCGACCAGATCAATATGGGAGGGAAGGACCTGTAGAAAATTGATCTCCGATTTCAGGGGAATATCCACCGAGCGGACATCATTGACCATGCAGTCATAAAGGCTTTGGCGGATATTACGCAGATCAAATCCCAAGCCTGTAGTGCTGTTAGCCTGGGGGTCAGCATCCACCAGCAGGGTCCGGTATTCCAGGACGGCAAAACTGGCAGCCAGGTTAATAGCTGTCGTAGTCTTTCCCACCCCACCTTTCTGATTAGCTATCGCGATGATCCTGGCCATTCCTGATATTTAACCCCTTCTGGAAATTTCCTCTATACTTCAATGGTTTCCCCTATTCCCGGAAGCAGCAGGTTGTAGCCGGCACCCCCAAAACAGGCCAGGGCAGCCTGATGATCAATCCGGATATAACCAAATGTATCATAATGCACGCCAACTATTTTTTTACACCCAACCATTTCCGCTGCCATCAAGGCATCCTGATAACCCATGGTAAAATTGTCTCCGATAGGTAATACCGCAAAATCCAGGCGGGCAAATTTCGGAATCAGTTGCATATCCATGGTCAGCGCCGTATCCCCTGCAAAATAAAAATTGCCTTCTGCGGAAGTGATGACAAACCCTCCCGGGTTTCCTCCCCCTGTTCCGTCCGGCAAAACGCTGGAATGAATGGCATTAACCAGTTTTACCCTTCCAAAATCAAAAGACCAGCTCCCTCCATGATTCATTGGATGTCCGTTCAGGCACCCCTTGGAAGCCAGCCAGTTAATAATCTCGAAATTAGAGACACAGGTGGCCTTTGTCCGTTTGGCGATGGACTCTGTATCTGCAATATGGTCCCCGTGACCATGGGAAATGAGAATATAATCCGCAGGTATCTGATCTACATCAATGTGCTTAGCCAGTTCATTGCCGGTGATGAAAGGGTCAAAAAGGATATGCTTCCCCATGATCACCACAGAAAAGCAGGATTGGCCGTAATAAGTCAGTTTCACCGGGTTTATACATTTAATGGGTTAAAAAATAGGGTCCTAATCCACAGACTAAGGCAAAAATACAATGATTCACCTAAAATCCGAGAAGAAGTTATCCATATTTTATACCGCAGAACACTGGTGAATAGTCACTTTCAGCGGATTTGGGAAGCCACGCAATGCAAGGTAAGGGCTGGCCGGTCCAAACAAACCATTTCCCCCTATCTTTGTACCGGACAGAAGCCCGCTAGCTGAATTCGGGTGAACCAAACCCATGATCACGATCATTTCAGGGACGAACAGAAAAGATAGCAATACCCTCAAGGTGGCCAGCATGTACCGTCAATATATCCGGGAGCTGGGCAGTGAAGCTTCCCTTCTTTCCCTGGAGGGCGTTGATCTCAATCAGCGTACGGCTGCCTTTGAAGAAATGGAGAATACCCAGCTGATCACTGCACAATGTTTTATATTCATCCTTCCGGAATATAACGGCAGTTTTTCAGGAGCCATAAAAACCATGATAGATATGAGCCGATACCGGGAATGCTGGTGGAACAAGAAAGCCTTACTGACCGGTTTAGCCGATGGCAGGGGAGGCAACTTAAGGGGCATGGATCATTTTACGGGGATCCTTCATTACCTAAAGGTCACCGTACATCCCAACAAGCTCCCGATCTCCATTATCCGGTCAGTTATGGATGAATCAGGTCAATTTATTGATCAGACAACTATTCGGGCAATCAGGCAACAAATCACTGAATTCCTCGAATTCTGTGAGCCAGACCGTTACCACTTGCAGGGCACTCACCAACAACAGTAAAGTTTCACTCATGCGGTTCCGCAGATTCTCCTATGTAATCATTGTCATCCTGTTGCTCATTGACCTGTATGTATTCCAGGCAGTGAAAGCGGTGGTTTATTCCTCCTCCCATCGAACAAAATTCTGGGTATACCTGGCCTATTGGCTGATCACGGTACTGGGATTGCTGACTCTTTTTCTTTATCCTTATCTTAATACGACAAGCTGGCCCAAAACATTACGTTCCGTGGTGTTCACCATTGTGCTAGGTTTATATGCGGCCAAGATCATCACCATCTTCTTCCTTATCCTGGATGATATCCGCAGATTTTTCGAATGGGTGATTGAAAAAGTCATGCCCGGGGAGTTGCCGGAAGCCATTAAAAGTTCCACCATTTCCCGATCCAGATTTATCAGTAAACTGGGACTGCTCATGGGAGGGACCCTGTTTGCGACCCTTATTTATGGTTTTTCCAATAAATATAATTACCGGATCAGGCGCGTCAGGCTAAGTTTTGACCATCTGCCTGCAGGTTTTCGGGGATTGAAGATCGTCCAGATATCCGACATCCACAGTGGCAGTTTTGACAACAAGGAAAAAGTGAACCGGGGCGTGACCATGGCCATGGATGAAAAACCAGATATTATTTTCTTTACCGGAGACCTGATAAACAACCATGCCGTTGAAATGGACCATTACCTGGATGTATTCAGCCGGCTCAGGGCTCCGATGGGAGTCTGGTCCACATTAGGTAATCATGATTACGGGGATTATACCCAATGGCCCAGTCTAGAAGACAAAGCGAAAAACCTGGAAAAGCTAAAACAACTGGAAGCCCAGATGGGCTGGACCATGCTCAATAATGCCCATACTATCCTGGAAAGGGGGGGTGACCGGATCGCCCTCATTGGTGTGGAAAATTGGAGTGCTAAAAAGTATTTTACCCGGTATGGAGACCTGAAAAAAGCCTATGCAGGGACAGCGGCTTATCCATTTAAAATCCTGTTATCCCATGACCCCACCCACTGGGACGCACAGGTCAGACCGGAATACCCGGATATTGATCTTACCCTGTCGGGTCACACCCATGGAATGCAGTTTGGTGTGGATATTCCCGGATTTCGATGGAGCCCCATTCAGTACGTCTATAAGGAATGGGCTGATCTTTACCGGGAAAAGGCACAATATCTTTATGTCAACAGGGGATATGGATTTATCGGTTATCCAGGAAGGGTGGGTGTTTTACCTGAAATCACGGTTATTGAGTTAACGTGAATTGAACCCCCTGAGGCAGGATGATCATTTAAAATGGGGTTCATTTAAACGTTATCAGCGCTTAACCATCCTATAGAAAACAAATCATGGTATGCCATGCTTAATTTTTACCCTTTGAAAACCATAACCACTACCTGTTTCAGCATGGTGAGTGGCCTAGTATCCTTCCTGTTGCTGACTGCCAATCTTGCATATGGACAAATGGATACGACCATTGGAAGCCTGGAAGCGCTGATGGATACCACTACACCGGTGAAAAGCCAGTTGGTGTTCAGTGCAGCAATTGGTAATAACCCCTACAATCAATTATCAAAGAATACCTATATCCTGGTGAACAAAATATATTTTATGCCAGGAATTTCCTATACCCATAAAAGCGGGTTAGGACTTGCCATTTCTGCCTATGACCTGTTCGGGGAAGGAGATAAAGGTTGGTTCGAATATGATATTAGTCCATCCTATACTTTTGACCAGGATAAAAACCTGTCATTTGGCATCAGTTTTGAAAAGTACCTTTATAGCAAAGTCTCCCCGATCCCACGTTCTCCGTTAAACAGTGAATTTTATTCTTACATCATTGTCAATCCCTGGTGGTTGCAGCCTGGATTAGCCCTGGACTATGCCTATGGAGAATACCAGATGAAGAAAAAGATCATTCCCGCTGAAGATATTGAGATACTGGCATCCCTGCAGCATGTATTTGATTTTGACAACCTGATTTTTGCCAATGATGATCTTTCCATAACTCCGGCTATTAACCTGATCGCCGGAACAGATAAATATATCCGGAGTTTTGGGAGCACCAGGCTTGCCGGCAGATCCAAACATATCACTAAAAAAGGAAAGAACATTCCCATTACTGCGTCCACTATCAATACCTATACCGTACAGCAATCACAATTTCTGGCAAGGACCCTAGAAGCTTCCCTGGACCTGAACTATACCATTGGTAAGTTTACCCTGGAACCCCAGTATTATTACGATTTTGCCCTGGATCCCAGTCAGGGTAATTTCAGCTATTTCCTGATAACCACCAGCCTGACATTCTAACCCGGAATCACTCAGAATTCCACATGAGTGCGCAGGGAAATCACGTGTACTGGCCCCCGGTCGAGATTATAAGCCGGATGATCCACAAACTGATAATCGGCAGTAATAAACAGGGATCGCAGAAACAAGGCCTGATAATAGATCTCCAGAATGTCTTCCTGGCCATAATGGGTCAATTTGCCGTCCCCGATCATAAAATCATAACCACCGGCATTCAGGAATGCACGGTGACCCGGTGAAATACCATTTGATACCCCTGCAATGCCGACATGGTCATTTTGACGATCCCAGTAAGTTCCGGTTATCCTTATCCCACCGCTGATGGTCTGGTCAATATTGGCAAATGCCCAGGTAGCCGTTTTCCCATTATCCCAGCCAGCCCGCATAAATACACTTATCTGTCTGTTGAGTTGTTGATCCATGTTCAATCCGAAGCCATATTTCAGATTCCCATAGGCTGTACCATATATTACATCCATTCCTGTGTCTGTTCCATTCAGTTTGCCCCGGATGAGGGACAGGTAGGAAGCCCCCCGCGTGTTGTTCAAATAACCCAGTAAACGGATATTACCTGGCTCATTGCCGATCAGCATATTTTTGTCCAGTTCCAGATTTTCCGATTGGGTCTTCAGCAACTGAAAATTGATATCCGGACCATTGGCATAAGTAGGTTCCAGGGCTTCGGCATACCTCAGGGCCCAGGAACGATGAATCAGTTCAAAAGCGATCAGGTAGGTATAGCCCCTGGTGTTGGCTGCATAGTCCCAGGCTCCATTATTCATCAGGGACCAGTTCAGGAAATCTGTACGTGGATCATGACTGACGGAATTGTCATCAAAAATATCGGACAGGGCCAGTTTTCCTAAGGTTATATCCAGTCTGGGAAGGGGAAGCACTTCATTCACCTGATTGACCCCCTCTCCGGTTCGCTTTTCTGAATCCTGCCCAAGGGAAATATGCTGACGGATAAAAGCCCGGGCTATGTACCCCTGGGGTTGGGGATTGCCGATCCTGAATGTCTCCCCATTGGTGAACCCAGCAATTCCCAGTGTATTGCTCATCCCAGTTCCGCCGGCTACTTCCGGGTTGAAATAAAATGATGCCCCTTTCCAGAGCCTCCTGCCGAGAAATAATGTGGTGGTTAGTGACAAAGCGGTTTCTGCTGAATCCCGCAAGCTGTTCATCCCCGAATAGGCAGCCCGGAAAGCGGGATGTCCCTGAAACACTGTGGTAAGTTGGAAATGAAAAGTGAATTTGTGCAGAGAATCCTGTGTAACTCCTGCCAGCGGTGGGACCATCAGAATAAGACCCAGAAAATACAACCTCAGGTTTTTACCTAACCACTGGATAAACCGGGCGAAGGGAATCCAAATTCGGAACCGCGTAAAAAATAAATGATGGGAAATGTTTTCAGGTAAGGAAACCTGGTTTGAATTACCGGAGTATTCCAGGTAATCCGGAAGTAATTTCTTCCCTGAAGAAAGTATATGCTTTCTGAATAGCATGGCAGACTGTCTGGAAAATAAATAAAACGTTGCGATTCAACATAGCAATCATTTCCTAAGTAATATTTAAATTCAGGTAAATGAATTATATAAATACAACCTTTGAAATCCTAATTGTAGTTCAAATCCCTTGTTTGATAGGTAAGGAAATTAAAATTCTAAAAATATAAAAGTATGCCTATCATTTAAACTTGTCCATTACAGCCACGCAAACTGGTATCCTTTATGCTGACATTGCGGAAATTAGAATTATGCGCCGGGCTTTATTGAATTCTGCATT
The DNA here is from genome assembly GCA_035533815.1 of Chitinophagaceae bacterium. GTDB lineage: Bacteria > Bacteroidota > Bacteroidia > Chitinophagales > Chitinophagaceae > JANWKA01. Next base: position 4,785 of record DATLTB010000067.1, on the reverse strand, counting down.
TTTTGTTTTTTGAAATACAAAACAATCTCAGCCTTTGTCATCTTTGCTAATTTCTCACTTATTTTTTCCCTTTGTTGGCGCATGTATTTTACAGCGTCAAATTGCTTTTCAATTATCGTCTTCATATTGCATAAAATCTCTTGGTGAACGAATGTCAAGTTGCTTGTACCCCTAAACAAAGATAAAGATCGCTGGGCAAACTTTATGATGAAGTTTGAACTTGAAATAGCACGTCATCAAAAAATCGTGCAGCTATAGTTGCTGTCATTATTGCATTTTATTATTTAGTAGGAGGATTTACTCCTTTGTTTCCTTATATTATTATACACGATAATAAAACAGGGGTTGCTATTTCGTGCGTTGTTACCATAGTTGCTTTATCGAGTTTTGAATTTCAAATGTAAAATTATAGAACAGCCAATAATAAAAGGGAAGCTTTTAGGTGGTATTGACAGGGATATTTGCAGCCGCCGTATACTTTCGTGCAAAAATAGTCAGTAAAGCAGTGAAATAATATTTATAAATTAAAATTTCTACAACATAGATAGGTAATATCCTCTTCTTATTTCTATTTCCCAAAAACTTTGAAAATAATATAAACAATGAATTTACATTGAACAAATAAAGAATTGTTTTTAATAATATTCCGTAACTCCTCATGAGCTTTATTTATGGATTCTTATTGCCTACGATATTCTCTTAAGATATACGGTTGTCCTGAGTGGTGAATCATCCGCCATTGGGGTATTCATACTTTCAAATCCGAAAATAGCAAATTGTGGTTTCATGTTTGAATTCTGATAAGTAGCCTCGGAACTAATTACTTGTAAACATTATATCCATTATTTAAACGAACGACATGATGTAAATCATCTTTGATTATGTTAATAGTCATAAAATACTCGTGAGTACCTCTTCACCTTTACTCCATCAAAATTATTCTTACTTTAAAAATGAGTCATGAAAAAAATCATTATAGCTGGATTGTTAGTAGGAGGCGTTTTTTTATTCCTACATATTTTAGGGCTATATCTCATTCGCTTTACATTACCGGGTATAGCCGTTCAATATTTTGATCCTGCCTTTGACGCACAATCAGATAGGTTCGTGTTTTATTGTATACATCCTTTCGTGCTGAGTATGTCTCTCTCCTGGTTTTGGAGCCGGTTAAAAGGGGTATTAGCAGGTTCTTTTCTTACGCGAGGTATTGAGTTTGGATTAATATATGTAATGGTTGCTACATTCCCGATGCTGTGGCTTATTTACAGTTCAATGAGTGTATCACTGTTGATTGTTTCCACATGGCTTATACTAGCCTTGGTAGAAGCAGTAGTAGCTGGACTCATCCTAGAATACATGAATCCCTAATAATATAAAAAAATTCATTATGAAATTATCAACGAGTTTATTACTTGGAATATTATTGATTTTAACAAATAACTCTCAGGCGCAAAATAATTATACGCTATCTACATATACAGTTACCATTGATGGAACATCCAATCTTCACAATTGGGATGAGATCGTAGGAAATGTTTCCGGGAAAGGGGTTGTTAAGTTAGATCCTAATAAAAATTTCACACTTCAGTCGTTTAATATAGTAATGCAGGTTAATTCTATTAGAAGTAAAGAAGGTTCAATAATGAATAATAAAACCTATAAAGCATTAAAGTCAGATCGATTTCCGGAAATCGTTTTTGCACTTACGGGACCTGTTGTTTCAATTCCTTCTGGAGCAAGTAGCAATATAGTTAATGTAACAGGTAATCTTACAATTGCAGGAGTAACGAAACCCATAAGTTTGCCGGTAGATATTTCCGAAGATAGTAATAAGAAAATAACAATTAAAGGGACACAGTTAGTAAAGATGACCGACTATGGTGTTCATCCTCCTACAGCACTTTTTGGCGTGCTTAAAACAGGAAATAATATTACTATCAAATTCAATATAACATTCTTATTCGTGAGTTAATTAAATACTCTTTTTTTAAAACTAAATTATGGACAAAGTTATTTATCTATTACGCAGATTATTGCCCATTACTTTTGTGTGTATTAGCTTTTCAGCTCAAGCACAGGATCCAATCTTTCAATATTTTCGGCCAGATAACAGATTGGGTATAAATATCTTTGAAACCTCTAAAGATGATATTATTCCATTTACCGGAACAAAAGTCAGGGTTGGTGGAAACTTTGAACAGAGTTTTCAAACATTAAGAGATCAGAATACTGCTGCTCCCGCAACTCGCGGTGGGTTTATAGGGAATGTTAATAGTCTTATTCCTCTTACAAATGGATTCGATCTTGCAATGGCTAATCTTAATATTGATGCACAGTTATCTGATGGTATTCGTGTGAATCTAACTATATATCTGGCTTCCAGGCATCATGAAAATGCCTGGGTAAAAGGTGGTTATATACAGTTTGATAAATTGCTATTTCTTCATAGTAAATGGGTTGACAATATAATGAAGAGAGCTACAATTAAGATCGGGCAGTTTGATGTGGATTATGGGGATCAACATTATAGGAGAACAGATGGAGGTAATACAATTTACAATCCCTTTGTGGAAAATTATATTATGGATGAATTTGCTACTGAAATCGGAGGTGAGATATATTACCACATTAAATCTAATTGGCTTGTTATGGGTGGAGTATCTAATGGAGAACTTGATCCAACAGTTATTGCAGCTGTTAAAACGGATTCTGCAACAGGCCAATTAAATCATTATGATGCTGCTTTTCACGGTAAAGTGGGATATGATAAGCAAATAAATAAGAATCTTCGTTTTAGGTTTACGGGTTCATTCTACATAGATCAAAGTGCTAACAGCAATACTTTGTTCGGAGGAGATCGTACTGGGTCGCATTATTTTGATGTTATGTCAAATCAAAATATAGCAAATGGTACAGTGCTAAATGATGCGAATGATTACAATTCCTTCTCTGGTAGATACAATCCAGGATTCAGTGAAGAGGTACATGCCTTTATGCTTAATTCTTTTATTAAATATAAAGGATTAGAATTCTTTGGTACTTATGAAAATGCAAATGGTAGAACAATTTCTGAAAAAAGTACACGGTATGCTGTTCAATACGCAGCCGACATAATTTATAGATTCCCTAAGAATAAGGAAAATTTCTGGATTGGATTTCGCTATAATACAGTGACGGCAGCAATGCAAAATAATCCTATTGATATAACTATTAACCGTGAAGCGGGTTCAGTGGGATGGTTCATTACAAAAAATATTATGTTGAAGGCAGAATATGTAAACCAAGTTTATCTGAATTATCCTACTACCAGTATTCTTAATGGGGGAAAATTTGAAGGAACTGTGCTTGAAGCTTCTATAGGTTTTTAAAAGGAATTCTCAATGTCAGGATGTAATCTAAATATCTAATTGAAAAATGTACCGAAATGGAAACATTAACGAATGATAATTTTATTGGAATTAACCATGATGGAGCTTATTTCAATCATCTCTTAATATATTTAATTGCCTCGTCAATAATTGGTAACAAAGTGCATGATAATAAAGACGAACACATGGACGAGATTTAAGACATTATGATGAATATTACCACAACCAAAATCGAATCATTCGAAGTGAGGTTAAGAGGTTTCCACGGTGTAGTTATCAAATTTTTTTCAATCCCGGTTTTTATTGAAGATTGATCTGATAAGGAAAATATATGTATTCGATCAATCAATCAATCAATCAATCAAAGGAAACACTTGAAAAAGCTCCCGGATGTGATTTAAATCGTTGGCCATTTAATAACTTCCATAAACACGAGGATTATTGAACGTTTATTATTAATGGATTTAATTTCATTGAATGTTAACAGGTATATTTTGTCTTTTGAATGAGTCTAACTTGCTTTCCTCAAGTTAAAAATAAAACCATTGAAAACTTCCAAAGAGAACTGTGCAGATTTACTTCATATTATGTAAAAAGTTAAAGGGAGAATCCAATTCTTTGTCAATATATAATCGTTGTTTCACACTGTAAATTTTTAATATATTTTCTGATAGTTATTGGGTCTGATTCTTAGTGAACGTCCCACCCCGCCTGATGAATAACGGTTTGCGCCCTTGCGTAATTTGGAAATATTAAGGAGATAGCGGCTATAATATTCTCCCAGCATTCCTAATTTATTTTACAGAATCTTAATCAATTGATCACCAAATCAAAAGCAATAAATATTTATCAGGTCTACATATATTAAGTTCGAACTGCGGCTACGCTGGTCTTCCATATAACACTTCCATATAAGAGTATTAGCCCCCCAGTTAATACCTTAAGAGATGAATATGGGTAATATTAAAACGTCCCTCATCCAAATAATATAAACTTAAAATATTGGTGTTTTACCATCCTCAAGCATGGAAGATGTTCAATTGAAATATGATTGAATTTTGATCCTAATTTCGTCAGGGCATTTATTATTCCTGAAAGCCATGTTCCTGGGAATGATAAATTTAAGGCAACCTTTAGTCCCGGTCAATTGTGGATTGAACGACAAAAATACCGGATGGTATGCTGGCTGGAAATTTACCCTCATACCAATGGACAAGTCCTTGGGTCGGTGCTAAATACTGCTCGATGGGAGATAACAGATTAGCGAAGGATAAGAACTAAACTACCCTCGACTAAAGTCGAAGGGTTTGATATTCCGGGTCGTCAAATGACGACCTACCCAGCTATGATTTTGAAATCAACTTCAGTTTCTTTGATCAGGTCCTGTTTTTCAATGTAATCCTATATACCTATATGA
>DATLTB010000066.1:0-30466 GCA_035533815.1 Chitinophagaceae bacterium | reverse complement strand
TTTTTAATCCCCCAATGCATGTATGGCCCGCTGAACAACGGGGTCATAGCTGTTGGCGACCACAAAATACCCCTCGTTTCTCCAGATATCCCGGGCAAAAAAGGATTTCATGCGATCCCCGATGATTGCGGATTCCTTTTTGTTCATACTGCGGATAGCGGTAATGCTGTCTGCAATGGCAAACCGGGTGAAATCCTGCATCAGGCCTGGGCTGATTTCAAAATGCCGGCTGAAATTGCCGGGGGAGGTGAATTCGCTGAAAATGGACGGGTGCCTGTTGAAATAATGATATGTGAAATCTTCCAGGATGCTGCGGGAATAGATATCGCTCATCAGGCGGTCCACCCGGGTGGTGTCAAAAGGAACGAATATATCCGGGGTTATCCCCCCGCCCCCGTATACGATCCTGCCTTTCACGAGGGTCCTGTACCGGGTGGTATCATTGATCCGTATACTATCGGCGTTGAGGAATTCACCATGATTGAACCTGTTGATGATGTCTTCATCATAAGCGGCAAATCCATGATTATAGGGTTTCTGGATGCATCTTCCGGAAGGGATGTAATACCGGGCTACCGTCAGGCGCAGGGCTCCGCCATCCTCGAGGGGATATTGTTCCTGGACCAGTCCTTTTCCGAAGGTCCTCCTGCCGATGATCAGGCCCCTGTCCCAGTCCTGTATGGCACCGGCGAGGATTTCACTGGCAGAAGCGGATCCTTCATCCACTAATATGGCCAATTTGCCCTTTTCAAATAATCCAGGTTTAGTGCAATAATAATTTGTCCGGGGGAAATCTTTTCCCTGGGTATACACGATCAGCTTATGGTCATCCAGGAGTTCATCGGCAATATGGGTGGCAGCATCCAGGAATCCTCCTGGATTACCCCTAAGATCAATGATCAGCTTTCGCATCCCGTGGGCCTTCAGGGCAGTGATGGCCTTCATGAACTCATCATAGGTATTGTCTGAAAACCGGTTAATGCGGATATACCCCATACCAGGAACGATCATGTAACTGGCATCAATGGGGGATACTGAAACGTTCCCTGGATTGATTTCAATGGTCCTGAGCCGGTCCTTGCGCAGGATAGTCAGTTCAATGGGGTTCCCTCCCGAAGCATGCATCAGGTTCCTGACCCTGCGGGGCCCAAAATGTACCCCGGAAACCAGGGAATCATTCACCCGGATGATCCGGTCACCCATCCGCAACCCTGCGGTCTCCGCAGGTCCATTGGGTAAAACGGAGGTGATGTTGACCGTGTCGCTGAACATACTGAACTCGATCCCAATCCCCTGAAAATTACCTTCCAGATCATTGTTGACTTGTTGCAACTGGGAAGGAGTGATATATATGGAATGGGGGTCCAGGTGGTTGAGGATCCCATTGATGGCATCTTTTCTCAGGGTACTTTTCTTCACGGAATCCACATATTTCAGCGCAACTAAATCCATGACTTCCTGGAGGGTTCCTCCAGGTATTCCATGGAAAAAAACCCGGTAATGGTTGCCTGCCATATCTCTCAGCTTGAACCCGAAGTACATGCCCAGTGCCAGCACCAGGGAGAATAGCAGGGGAAAAAACACCCTGTACTTTTTATTGTATTCCATATCACTTTTTTTGGGCTGGCTAATTATTTTACAAGTCCGGAGAATCCCCTGTAGCTTTCCTGTAAATTTGGGCAAAATTAGGATAATTCAGGAGTTTGAAGTTGCAGACCCTGCAGTTATTCACCTGGCAATGGCTGAAAATAACATATTGATTGCGGACAGCGGATCCACCAAAACAGACTGGTGCCTGCTGGCAGGGAATAAACGGAAAAGGACCCGGACCCAGGGAATCAGTCCGTATTTCCAGACCGGGTTGCAGATCCGTCAGGTGCTGGAGTCGGAATTGCCCGGGAGGATCCGGCATCCGGCTGCCCAGGGAAAAATTTTTTATTACGGAACCGGATGTGCCAACCCGGCTAATGCAACCCTTGTCAGAAAGGCATTTCGATCTGTCTTTCCTTCAGCCACAATTCAGGTAACCCATGACCTCCTCGGTGCGGCACGGGCCCTGTGTCTACATGAGAGGGGAGTTGCCTGCATCCTGGGTACCGGGTCAAACTCCTGCTATTATGATGGCCGGCGCATAGTCAAAAACAATCCGGGCCTCGGCTTCATTCTGGGGGATGAAGGAAGTGGGGCCTACTTTGGGAAAAAAATCCTTCAATTTTACCTGTATCACACTTTTGAACCCGACCTGAAAGCCCGGTTTGAACAACAGTACCGGGTCACTCCGCATGAGATCCTGGAGCAAGTGTATAAAAAACCTTTACCAAACCGTTTCCTGGCTGGTTTTGCCAGCTTCCTGGATCAGAACCGGGGGCATTATATGGTGGAAAATATCATCGAGGACGGCTTCCATGATTTTTTTTACAATCATATCTATAAATACAGGGAAAGCTGGAAGGTCCCCGTTCATTTCACTGGAAGCATCGCCTGGATGTTCCGGGATGTGTTGCAGGATATGTGTCGGCTATATGAGCTTGAGTGCGGGCGTATCCTGCGCAGCCCCATGGATGGACTGATCGCTTTTCATCAATTGGATTAACCGGATTCATCATGACCGATTTTCGCAAAATCACCGAAACTGCTTCACCCTACCACCATCTGGAGCGTATGGGTACCCAGGAGATACTCAGGCATATCAACGCAGAGGACCAGACAGTGGCCCTCTGCGTGGAGAAATGGATTCCCCGGATCGCGGAACTCGCCACAGCAGCTGCCGACAAGATGCTTGCGGGGGGACGCCTGTTCTATATCGGGGCAGGGACCAGCGGACGGCTGGGCATTGTAGACGCATCAGAATGTCCCCCTACCTTTGGCGTTCCCCAGGGTCTGGTGGTCGGCCTGATGGCAGGTGGGGATCAGGCTATCCGCCAGGCGGTGGAATTTGCGGAAGATGATCCGGGCCAGGGCTGGAAGGACCTGCAGTCATTTCAGGTTTGCTACCGGGATTTTGTCCTTGGAATTGCTGCAAGCGGAACCACTCCCTATGTTTTGGGGGCCTTGGCCATGTGCCGGAAAAATGGGATCCTGACCGGATGCATCACCTGCAATCCTGGATCCCCGCTCGCGATGGCATCAGATTACCCGGTGGAAGTGGAAGTAGGCCCAGAATTTGTGACTGGGAGCACGCGGATGAAATGCGGCACCGCCCAGAAGTTGGTGTTGAATATGATCTCCACAGCGGTCATGATCCGGCTGGGCAGGGTGGAAGATAATAAAATGGTACATATGCAACTGAGCAATGAAAAACTGATGGACCGCGGGGTGAAAATGGTCATGGAAGGCCTGCAGTTGACGGATTACCAAAAAGCAAAGGATTTATTGCTGAAATATGGGAGTGTTAAAAAAGCGGTACAGGAAGGAGCCTGATCAGGCTCCCTCCTCCCGGATTAGCGGGTATGCATGATATTGAACCATTTTACAACTGGAGGCATCTTTACATGGCGGAGGAAGATGAGGATTCCCCGTTTTACGGAAGGAGTTACAGTGAGTTTGCCTATACCCATGCGATATATAATTATTTTATACATCCCCAATGGGATGAGATTGGTTCTCCCACCTTATATGTCAAGGTCCTGTATGCGGATTACCCGTTCAGTTTTGCCATTATCGAAATGATCGGGGAATGGAATGACGCCATTGAAAATGACATCATGACCCTAAAGCGGGAACTGATCGATTTTATGATCGCCCGGGGGATCACCAAATTCATCCTGATCGCAGAGAATATCCTGAACTTTCACAGTTCGGATGATTGCTATTATGAAGAATGGTGGGAGGATATCAAAGACAGCGGAGGATGGATCGTGGGCCTTAATATGCAGCGTCAGGTAACTGAAGAGTTCAAGAGGGCCCGACTGGACCGATACGTCCACCTGATAGATAATACCGGCTGGAGGACCTTTCTCCCTCAGCACCTCTTCAGCCAGCTGGATAATGACATGATGAAAAGGTTAAACTGAGCCTGCAATTTGATTCTTGTTTTCTCCGGGCATGGTGTAAATTTGACCTGGCTTTCAAATTTTGCAGCTATGTACTGGAAGCAGTTCCTGACCTCCGGGGTAGGTAAGAAATTCGTTATGGGGTTCACCGGGCTTTTCCTGGTTGTCTTCCTGATCATCCACTGCGGCATCAATTGCTGTATTTTCGTACCCGACCAGGGTAAGACCTTTCTTACCGTGGCCCATTTCATGGGGTTCAACTGGATCATGCATATCCTGGAACTGGGGCTCTTTGCCGGTATCCTGTTACATATCATCCAGGGTATAATGCTGACAATCCAGAACAGCAGGAGGCGCCCTGTACGTTATAAAGTTAGCCATCGGAACCAGAACAGCACCTGGTATTCCCGCTCCATGGGCCTGCTGGGCACCCTGATCCTCATCTTTCTGGTGGTGCATCTTTCCGAGTTCTGGGGACCGAACAGATATCACATGATCATTCATGGAAAGGAGCTTAACCTGTTTTTGCGGATGAAAAGAGAATTCAGCCATGGCTGGGTGGTGATCGTCTACCTGGCTGGCCTGTTTTCCCTGTTCTGGCATCTGTTACATGGGTTCCATAGTGCGTTCAGGACTTTCGGTCTCGATTCCAAAAAATATATTCCTTTGGTGAAAGCCCTGGGGACTGCTTATTCCATCCTGATCCCGGTGATCTTTGCCCTGATGCCCCTATCTTTTTACTTTAAACTGGTACAATGAGCTCAACCGGTTGACTTTCCGGCTTTTTGAAACTTATGGATTTACTTGCAAAAATACCAGAAGGTCCTCTGGACAGAAAGTGGACCCAGTATAAAAGCACCTGCAAACTGGTCAATCCGGCCAATAAGCGAAAACTGGAAATCATCGTGGTGGGTACGGGTCTCGCAGGTGCATCTGCGGCAGCTTCACTGGCTGAACTAGGGTATCATGTCAGTGCGTTTTGTTTCCAGGATAGTCCCCGGAGGGCACACAGCATTGCCGCACAGGGCGGTATCAATGCGGCTAAAAATTATCAGAATGACGGGGATTCCGTATTCCGCTTGTTTTACGATACGGTAAAAGGAGGGGATTACCGGTCCAGGGAAGCTAATGTATACCGGCTGGCAGAAATAAGCTCCAGTATTATTGATCAGTGTGTCGCTCAGGGAGTACCTTTTGCCAGGGAATATGGCGGCATGCTGAGTAACCGTTCTTTTGGGGGAGTGCAGGTGGAGCGGACCTTTTATGCTGCAGGACAAACCGGCCAGCAGCTCCTGCTGGGTGCCTATGCAGCCCTGGAACGCCAGGTGGCCCTGGGCAATGTAACGATGCATGCCCGCCATGAGATGATGGATCTGGTGATCATTGAAGGCAGGGCCAAGGGTATAATCGCCCGTAATCTGGTGACCGGAGCCCTGGAACGATATCAGGGGAATGCCGTGCTGCTCTGCACCGGCGGATACGGGAATGTCTTCTATCTGTCCACCAATGCCATGGGTTCCAACGTGACCGCTGCCTGGAAAGCACATAAGAAAGGAGCTTATTTCGCCAATCCCTGTTATACCCAGATTCATCCCACCTGCATTCCGGTTTCGGGAGATCACCAGTCCAAGCTCACCCTGATGTCTGAATCGCTTCGAAACGATGGCCGGATCTGGGTGCCGAAGCAAAAAGGGGACAACCGGGCACCCGCTGCTATTCCGCCCGAAGAAAGAGATTATTATCTGGAAAGGAGGTACCCTGCTTTCGGCAACCTGGTACCAAGAGATGTGGCTTCCAGGGCAGCCAAGGAAAGATGTGATGAAGGATTTGGGGTAGGCAATTCCAAACAGGCAGTTTTCCTGGATTTTGCAGACGCGATTGAAAGATTTGGCCGGACAGTTGCCCATCAGCAACAGGAGACCGGGGCGGATCAGGACCGGATCTTGGGCATGGGCAGGGAAGTGATGAAGGAAAAATACGGCAACCTCTTTGAAATGTATGAAAAGATCACCGGGGAAGACCCATATTATACCCCGATGCGCATTTTTCCCGCCGTGCATTACACCATGGGAGGGCTTTGGGTGGATTATGAACTGATGACTACCATAACCGGTTTATATGCCCTGGGGGAGTGCAATTTTTCGGATCATGGCGCAAACCGCCTGGGTGCATCGGCCCTGATGCAGGGTCTTGGGGATGGATATTTCGTGATTCCCTATACTTTGGGAAATTATCTGGCCGGGGAGATCCGGTCACCGGCCTACCCGCTGACCCATCCTGCATTCGAACAGTCAGAACAAGAGGTACGCAGTCAACTGGATCGCCTGATGGGGGTCCGGGGAAAGTATACGGTGGATCATTTTCATAAAGCCCTGGGCAGGATCATGTGGGAGAAATGCGGGATGTCCAGGAAAGAAAACAGGCTGAGAGAAGCCATTTCGGAAATTAAATCCCTTCGGGAACAATTCTGGAAAGAAGTCCGCATACCAGGAATCCGGGACAGTTTTAACCCTGAACTTGAAAAGGGAGGCCGGGTGGCTGATTTTTTGGAACTGGGAGAACTGGTTTGTCTGGATGCCCTGAACCGCAATGAAAGTTGCGGGGGGCATTTCCGGGAGGAATTTCAGACCGAGGACGGTGAAGCCAGGAGGGATGATGACCATTTTTGTTATGTGGGAGCCTGGGAATATGGAGAAAGCGGCAGATTTGAGATGCATCCGGAACCCCTGGAATTTGAAGTAGTTCACCCAAGCCAAAGAAGTTATAAATGAGCGAGCCATGGATCTGACCCTTAAAGTTTGGAGACAGAAGGATTCCGCCGATGCAGGGCATTTTGAGACATACCCGGTACAGGGTATTTCCAAGGACATGTCCTTTCTGGAGATGTTTGATCTGCTCAATGAAAAGCTGATCACTGAAGGAAAAGATCCGGTAGCCTTTGACCATGATTGCCGGGAAGGGATCTGCGGGATGTGTTCCATGTATATTAATGGCAGGGCACATGGCCCCATGAAGGGCACTACCACCTGTCAGTTGCATATGCGTCATTTCCTGGACGGGCAAACGGTAGTGGTCGAACCCTGGCGGGCTGCAGCCTTTCCGGTGGTAAAGGATCTGGTAGTGGACCGGAGTTCATTTGACCGAATCATCGAATCCGGTGGTTATATCTCTGTCAATACCGGAAATGCAGTAGATGCTAACTCCACCGCGGTGTCCAAAGAAAGTGCTGATGCTGCTTTTGCCGCTGCTGCATGTATCGGCTGCGGAGCCTGTGTGGCTGCCTGCATCAATTCTTCCGCTCTACTGTTCGTTTCGGCCAAGGTTTCCCACCTTTCACTGCTTCCACAGGGTTACCCGGAAAGAAAAACCAGGGTACGCAGCATGGTAGCCCAGATGGATAAGGAAGGATTTGGCAGTTGCAGCAATACCCGGGCCTGTGAAGCGGAATGCCCGAAAGAAATATCCTTCACCAATATTGCCCGACTGAATCTGGAATACCTCCATGCCGGACTCAGTCCCGAAGGGCCCGTGGTATATTCCCCCTGAACCTGTCCTGGCTCTTTATTGGGGATGGATAACAAGGGTTCGCAAATGTTTACTTTAACATATTGATACACTTTGCTGATACCAAGAATCAGGACGGCCATGTTCATGGGAATTGAAGGGCAGTTGAACAGACGGGAGATAGTTTCTTCTGCTTAATATTTTTATATGGTGAGGGAAACCTGGTTTGGGGATTGGGCATTAAGTGTTGTAATCATGGGTATATTGGAAATCTAACCTTTCGTAATCTTCACCTGGTCCAGCATTTCAAAAATCAGGGCTACAAATATGTTACCTTGCCAGGGTGTTATTGTGCTTACCATTACTGCTGATTCATGAAGTTTCAGAGAAAAAATAACCAGCATAAATCATTAAATCAGCCGATTGAAGGATAGGAAATATAAGTATTGAAAGAGGAAGACAAAATTTTGTATAAAAAACGATATAAAAATGGAACAGACTCAAAAATCAGCCCTCCTTGTAATGGATATGCAGGCAGCCATCCTGGCCAGCCTTCCGGATGCCCAAAAACTTATCAGCAATGTGGCCAATGCTATAGCAAATGCCCGTGCCAACAAGGTCCCTGTTATATATGTAACAGTAGGCTTTAGACCAGGAACACCGGAAATAAGTATGAACAATAAAAGCTTTTATGCTGGCAAGGAAAGATTTGTTTCGCAAAACATGGAGGAGTTTATGAAAATTGAACCCGCTTTAACGCCACTGAGTGGTGAGATTGTGGTAACCAAAAGGCGTATCAGCGCATTTACTGGCAGCGACCTTGAAGTCATTTTAAGGGCGCAGGGTATACAGCACATCGTACTCAGTGGCGTTGCCACCAGTGGTGTTTTGTTATCCACGCTAAGAGAAGCGGCTGACAAGGATTATCGGATAACGGTATTAGCAGATTGCTGCGCTGACGGAGACGAAGAAGTGCATCGGGTGCTGATAACTAAAGTTTTTCCTCGCCAGGCAGCCGTAATTCAATGGAAAGAATGGGATAAAATATAAAATAGTTTAAAATAATACAGTATAAAGTAACCCCGCCGATGGCTTCGGTAACTGACTTCTATAGGAAGCAACACAATCTATGATTCGGAATATTTCCTATATTTCTTTAGGCGGCAATAGCGGAAAATCCTTGATTTTCAATTAGTGTATTAACATTTTAGACTTGACACAATTTGGCAAAATATTTATTACCATCGGCTGAAAATCATTGTGGATAAGGGTTTTAAATGAAAAATAAAAAATTTAACTTTTAATTTTTGGTTCTGGCTTTGCCAGGTTAGGATATTACATTTAAATATAAGTATGTCGCATATTGCATTATTTAAAGTGTTGCCTGAAATTGCCACCAGGGAAACCAGGGGCATCATCTTACCCGATAAGAATTACCAAAATCTACCTGGCGGCGAGTATGCATTCCTGGAGCTATATTGTACTGATATTACTTGTGATTGCAGAAACGTATATTTCCATGTCATTCATTCACGATTTCCGGAACCTTTGGCCTGCATCACTTACGGATGGGAAAGTCTTGATTTCTATAAGGATTGGATGGGAAGAGATGTAGTAGATTGGATGCCTGAAAGATTTAAAGGCCCTGCACTGGCCTTGGCAAAGCAATCTCAGTATGCAGAATTTTGGTTGAATATTTTCCAGGATATGATAAAAAAAGACCTGGATTACGCGGAAAGAATAATACGTCATTATTATTTATTTAAACGGACTATCAGAGAAAATGGATTTAAGGAAGAAAATTAAAGCTTTTGACTTGCAGGGATAATCTGTTAGTGTCTTTACATTTTAGACTTGACACAATTGGGCAAAATATTTATTACCATCGGCTGAAAATCATTGTGGATAAGGGTTTTAAAGGAAAAATGAAAAATTTAACTTTTAATATTTGGTTCTGGCTATGTCAGGTTAGGTATATCCTGGCGAGATTCAGGGAAGTTCCCTTGGCGGGGCACTCTACCATGTACCGGTGCCCCTATTTTAATGGGTAGTATTTCTCATTTCAAACTGAATCTGGAACTTTTGATCTTGCGGGGATCTGATGAGGGAATTGAACAGGGCCTGGAATTAGTAATTCATCATTGCAGATTCCCCTCGATATCAATGAACCGGAATACTGGCCTTTTTGCCGAACTATCAGGTTGGGGAAAACCCTGACCTTCTGGAATTTACTGTCCGGGAAATATTGTTGGGGTAATTCACCGGTGGACTGGAAGTCAATGGAGTCATCCTATTTCTCCATGGTGGAAAAGGATAAACCTTAGGTTGCAGAATTTTACCCATCAGAAATTTTTAACAGGATTTCCGCCATCAAGGCCAGGATCAAAGAAAACTAGATCAACGCCTACCATCGCAAAGCAGGGGGCTTTGGACGACCCCATTGACGGTCATTGCAAAGCGACAGGATTGAAAATAAAATATGCCGGATTTTTGAAAAATGGGGTTTAATCCAACTTTATTCCTTCCATGATTACCTGCTGATGAATTCTTGCCAGAGGGACAGGGAATATAATTCCAGGATACCCCATACTATAGCTCATGGAAATTACCCAACAGGTGAAAGTTTGCCAGGAATGGATGAACCATTTTAGAAGATCTGCGGAATCAGGTATCCGGGTAGTTACTGCTCAGGCGGGGAAGCAATGGAATCCTGAACGGGGATATCCCTGAATTCAATAGAGGCCGCTTTGATGTCCTCATAGAGCTCATAATCTGTTGCATTTCTCACATAGTTATAATCGGGCCTGTACCAGTTCAGGAATCTTTTCAGCTCCCCATCGCTGAACCCGGTCAGTTTACGGACCACACTGATCCTGATCCGGGAAAGTACATATTGCCGGTTTTCATAGGAATTAAACATTTTCTGGAATTTCCAGATCCTGCGCTGCTTTTTGCTCAAAAGGTCGTAGAGCCCCGATATCGGATGCAGGACTGCCCCCAATCCCTGGGTTCGCTGCTGGTCAAGGGTGCTGTTAAACAAATAATGCCTTTCGGCAGAATCGCGCTGGTAATCCAGGGTATGACCGTTCACCACCACCCCCGAAAGGGAGAATGCAGATTTACGCAGGTAAACCATCACGATAGCGGAATCCCGGATGGCATAATTCACCTGTGCACTGTCCGGTCCGTACCCGATAAAGGAAAATACGAGCCAGTCTCCCCGGTTGACCTGGATACTGTAGTACCCATTATCCCCTGTCAGGGTGCCATTTCCGGTGTTCCGGTCTGTTACGCTGGCCAGTCCGAGGGGGAGCCGGGTATCATTATCCCTGATCCTACCAGTGACCACCACCTGACCGCTGGACCTGATTGAAAGGCCCAGGGCAATCATTATTCCGGGAAGGATTAAGCTACGGATAATTGGCTGCATGTTCACATCAAACCTAACAACTACCTAAGTGGAGACCAGAAAGATCCTGTTAAAGTTTTGATAAACATAAGGAATTTTCTTTTTATCAAAAAAATGTCCGCATTGGAAATCCTCATTCCATATGACAAGAACTGGGGCGGATAAACTAATCCGGCAAGAGTAAAAGGCCTGCCCGCAGCCCTTGGTCAAATCCCTTTGGCAGGCCTTTTAAAGAACATCCACCCAATCAGTCCGGAAATATGTTGATTATCCAGCGTTCATTTTACACAGACCGCCGGAATATTACCCGGGCCGGACAACCAATGGATACCTGTTAAGGGATGTTGCAAATGAGAAAAGGAATTCATTCAGACATGACCCTTGACCTGGTTTTATTTTTTCATGGGAATCCCTACCTGTTGATCAAGCACCTGATTGGATTGAATAGATCTGTGGGCAATGATCATACCGGCATTATTAAATGTAAAGATATCCGCATCCGGATAATGGTAGGACTTTCCGGTGGGTTTGTTCCCCATAAAGGCATTTTTGAATGTCCCTGTCCAATCGGCTAGCACCACCACGGTATTCCCGTGACCGAATACCTGGAAATTACTTCCTTTACTATCCGGGAAAGCTGTAAAGAAAGCCTTGAAACCCGCTATGATGGAATCTTTGCCCCTGGTCGGCGGATAGGTTCCATTTCCATAATCCACAGCATCCGGGGTCGTGGTTGAAAATCCTGAATCAATATAGCCGTTATTCAGGGCTACAAGGGCAGCCAGTGCAGTCGCTTTGTTTTTCTGCATTATGCTGTCTTTGGCTTGCCAGGCTGCCAGGGTGGAATCTGCTGTGGTGGCAGATGCGGATCCGCCATTGTTGGTGCATGAGGCAGCAGTGGCTGCAAGCAGGATGGCGGTAATTAATTTTTTCATATTTGAGGTTTTAAGTGAAAGTTGCATTTTATATGACATTCCAGGTATTTGCCGGCAAATTCGGGAAAATATTTGCCAATGACTTGGCGGGTGATGTCATCCCATACAGGAATTTATGCGGTCAGGACCAAACTGGTTTTATCCACGGCTGGATGAACAAGCATACAAAATAATATAAAAATCTCAGAATTTATGGATAAAGGGGGAATGCCCATTCCTTCTTACTTATATTGACTGTATCTTATTCATTATCTGTAGGTTGTTCCAGGCCATGTAAAAATTTTTTATAGGGCATTCCGGATTATTCCGGGCGGCTAAGCGGATTACCATATTAGATTCGGATGATGGACCGGAAGGATTGGGGCTGAAGGAAGTACCTGATGCATCCCCTTTATCCTGCCCTCTGGTTAGATCTGGCCAGATATGGATTTGTTTGCCTTGACAGATAGGGGTAATTTTGCAGTTCAAAAAAAACAACGCAGTATTATGATTAGTGTACGGGAAGTCAGCCTTTCCTATGGGAAAAGGGTATTGTTTGATGAAGTAAACCTGAATTTCATCCGGGGTAACTGTTATGGAGTGATCGGTGCCAACGGGGCGGGGAAATCCACTTTCCTCCGGATACTTTCCGGGGACATTGAACCCACCCGGGGGGTCGTGGAAATCACTCCGGGGGAACGGATGGCTGTGTTGAAGCAGGACCAATCCGAATTCGATGACTGCCTGGTACTTCATACCGTCCTGAGGGGTCATCAAAAGCTCTGGGCGGTCCTGCAGGAA
This sequence comes from Chitinophagaceae bacterium, assembly GCA_035533815.1. GTDB lineage: Bacteria > Bacteroidota > Bacteroidia > Chitinophagales > Chitinophagaceae > JANWKA01. The sequence goes on along the minus strand of DATLTB010000066.1, from coordinate 17,846 downwards.
CGGGACATTCTGTATGCGAAAGCTGACCTGACTGAGACTGAGGGCATCCAGGCTGCCCACCTGGAATCCGATTTTGGGGAACTGGGTGGGTACACCGCGGAAAGCGATGCCGCTGCCCTGCTGAGTGATCTGGGCATTGCAGAAGACCTGCACGGCCTTCCCATGCGGGCGGTGAGCGGGCACCTGAAAGTCAGAATCCTGCTGGCCCAGGCCCTGTTTGGGAACCCGGATATCCTGCTGCTGGATGAACCCACCAACAACCTGGATGTAGATACGGTGTCCTGGCTGGAGAATTTCCTGGCTGATTATGAAAATATCGTCATCGTGGTATCCCATGACCGTCATTTTCTCGATGCCGTTTGCACCCACGTGGCCGATATTGATTTTAGCAAGATCAGGATATTTACCGGAAATTATACCTTCTGGTATGAGTCCAGTCAGTTGGCAACCCGGCAGCTTTCCGACCGTAACCGGAAAATGGAGGATAAGCGCAGGGACCTGATGGATTTCATTGCCCGCTTCAGCGCCAATGCGTCCAAGTCCAGGCAGGCTACCAGCAGGAAAAAGGCCCTGGAAAAGCTGGTCATTGAAGAGATCCGTCCTTCGGGACGCAAATACCCCGGGATCATTTTCCGCCAGCAAAGAGACCTGGGCAACCAGGTGCTGACCCTGGATAAGCTGTCAAAAAAGAAACTGTTCAGGGATCTTTCCTTTACCGTCAATAAAACGGATAAAATAGCCCTGCTTTCAGAGAACCACCTGGCCCTCACCTATTTTTTCGAGATCATCAGCGGGCTAATGGACCCGGACCTGGGAACCTATGACTGGGGATCCACAGTCATCAAGGGGTATCTTCCGCTGGAAAATGGTAAATATTTTACTGGTAACCTGGGACTGATGGACTGGCTGCGTCAATATGTTCCCAATTACATTACTGATGCAGACGAACCTTTCCTCCGGGGTTTTCTTGGTAAAATGCTTTTCAGCGGAGATGAGATCATGAAAAAGACTACCGTGCTTTCCGGAGGGGAAAAGATGAGGTGCATGCTGGCCCGGGTCATGCTTCAGCAACCCAATGTCCTGCTTCTGGACGAACCGACCAATCACCTGGACCTGGAGTCCATTACCTCCCTCAATGACGGACTTGCCGCTTTCAAAGGGGCGGTGATCTTTACATCCAGGGACCATCAATTGATGCAGACTGTAGCCAACCGGATTATTGAGATTACTCCTGCTGGAGCCATTGACCGGCTGATGAGCTTTGATGAATATATCCGCGATGACCGGGTGAAGGCAATCCGGGAAGAAATGTATGCAGCAGAAACAGCCATTATTCCAGACTGAATCCCGGGCCAGCTATTCCGGTCCGGATATCATACTTCGGAATAAAACGATCAGTCAAATCATTGCATCAAATGCCAACAGTTCTCAAAACCTATAAAGTACCGGAGGGAACCCGCATCGGCCATGTACACCTGAAAGTGTCCAATCTGCAACGGTCCCTGGATTTTTACCATGGTCTGCTGGGTTTTGACCTCATGGTCCGCATGGGTGAGGATGCGGCCTTTCTATCCGCAGGCGGTTATCATCACCATATCGGGCTGAATACCTGGTACAGCAAGGATGCTCCGGCTGCGCCCCAGCATGCAGCAGGTCTTTATCACACGGCAATCTTATATCCTGACCGGAAGGACCTGGCCTTGGTCTATCGCCGGCTTGATGAGGCAGGTTATCCGTTTACGGGTTTTGCGGACCATGGGGTCAGTGAGGCCCTTTACCTGGATGATCCGGATAAGAATGGCGTGGAGCTTTACTGGGACCGGCCCAGGGAATCCTGGCCACTGGATCAGGATGGCAGGCTGATCATGTATACCCGGAAACTTGATATACCCGGCCTACTAAAAGAAATATTCCCGTGATCAGATCAGATGTTCGGAATTTTCTTTCCAATTAAAGGCTTGCTGATGAAACGGATCACATAGGGGTTGCCGGCTGCCCGCTCGTGATCCCGGGGATCAATTGAACTGGACAGCATGATGATCCTGCAGTGAAGATGAACTTCCTGGGGAAGTTTTTCAAATTCAGTAAGAAAGCCGAACCCATCCATTATAGGCATGCGGATATCCAATAAGATGATATCTGGAAGCTGGTCAGGTTCATGGACAAAGTCCTTCAGGTATTGTAACCCTTCCAATGCAGTTTCCTTGCAAATGACCTGGGCGGCTATATTAAATTTCTTCAGGCTATGTGCGGCAATATACCGATCCATTGCTGTGTCATCGATAACCAGGACACAGGCGTATTTGGGAGGCAGGGTATTTTCAGTCATCAGCTGTATTTGGTAAATTTTGACCTGGCTGGGGTATGCTCAAATGAAAGGTGGTTCCTTTTCCGGCCCCGGCGGATTCCACGGATATGCGGCCATTTAGTTTTTGCAGAGTTTCCTTTACAATATATAATCCCAGTCCGGACCCTTTTGAATTTCCTGTCCCCCGGAAGAACATTTCGAAGATCTTTTCCTGCAAGGAGCTATCGATACCTATCCCATTATCTGCGACCTCGATACGGACATCATTCCGGGTTACCGCCACTTTGATCCTGATCCTGGAATCTGCAGAGCTGGGATCAGTGTAATGAATTGCATTGGAGAGCAAATTGTTCAGGATGATGATGAGCCGGCTTTTATCGCAGCGGAAAACTACCGGACAATCCAGTTCCAGGCTAATCTCTGTTTTTCTCCGGATGCCATTAACATATTCATAATTGAGGAGTATATCTTCAATCAAGCTGTTGAAATCAATGTCTTTAGGTTCAACAGCGGTCCGGGAATTCCGGGAATAAGACAGGATATCCAAAATGAACCCATCCAGTTTTTCCATACTGGCTTTCATCATGTTCAGGTGGCTGAGCATTTGCATGTCAGTGGTTCCCTCCTCCGAGATGTCTATGATCCCCAGCATAGAAGCCAGGGGAGCCCGCAGATCATGGGAGACACTGTAAACAAAGCGGTCAAGTTCGGAATTGATCTTCTGCAATTCCCTGTTCTGGCTTTCCAGCATCTGTTCCTTGGTCTTGAGCTCGGTCACATCCTGGATGGTGCCGTTCATTCTGACAGCTCCCGCATGGTCAGCAAGTGTCACTCTGCCCCGGGAATACATGATGGCTAGTGAGCCATCATTGCGGATGATGGAATGATAAAAGGAAAAGGGTTGCTGACTATGGATGGCTTGCTCTATTTGTTTATGGACCTCCTCTTTTTGCTCAGCAGCCACCCGGTCCAGGAAAGTGGCATAATTGATCTGTAATTCCCCCGGCTGATATCCAAATATCCGGTATACCTCATCAGACCAGCTCACTTTATCTGAACGGATATTCCATTCCCAGCTGCCGATATGGGAAAGCTGCTGGGCTTCCTCAAGCTGGGTTTCCTTATATTTCATTCTCATTTCCGTCTTTTTCAATTCGGTGATATCCCTGGCCGTAAAAAGGACGCCCACCATCATTTTATTGTTTATGATAGGATTTGCGGATAACAGAATAGCCATTTTTCCTCCCGGGGTCATAAAAGAAGATTCGGTCAGGCCGACCTGTTCGCCTTTACTGGCCCGATTCCAGGACTCCCAGAACTTTTGTTTATCTTCTTCGGACCCGTAATGCAGAAGTTCATGTGCATCCTGAGGGTATGCATTGCCGGGTTTAATCCTGAATATCTCATTGAAAAATGGATTGGCATAAGTTAGCCTGTTATCATTGGAAATGCTGAAAATCATGATGGGCAGCAAATCAACCAGCGTTTCATTGGAAATGAGGTCGGTAGCCCGGAACAGTTTATACTTTTTCAATGAGATCACCGTGGCCACTGAAAAGACGGTCATGGAGGTGGATGTCAGGGGAATGGAAGGATGTTTTAGGATAACGGGTATGAAGACCTGGGTGATCAGGCCGGATAATGTGGCGAAACCGAGCCCGGCGGTGATAAGCAGGGATTGATTGCGGAGCAGATGGTCATTTTTAATGCGGATACTATGGAAAAACAGTACCATAGCAGCTATGATGACCAGCAAGGCGATCCAATAAACATAAATAATGTCAAATAAATTATTGTTATGGTTATTCACCCAACCCCAGAAGGGGGAATACGTAAATTGATGCGTATAAAAATGGCCTTGGTAAATGGACATAAAGATAAAACCCGGAAGGTAAAGCACGATTACTCCCAGCCTGGACTGAGCCAACTTGTTTATCCTACTGTAAAACAGGGCAAAATGTAACATCAAAGGACCCACGAATGACCAGGAAAAAGAAAACAGGGTATCCCACCTGTCTGCAGCCTGTTTATTACTGATTGACCGCATGATCGTGTCATTGATCTGCCAGAAAAAGAGGGTCAGGGTCAATAAGGCAAATACTTGGATAGTTCGGTTTCGAGGTAAAAAAGCCAGCATATACAGGAGCAGACCCAGATTGATCAGGCCTGGGATAAACGCAATCAGGGCTCCCGCCGGATTTTGTAAGGTAAAATCAAATAAACCATTCATGCGTTGCATTGAGCTTTCGGCAATGGTTTTCCCTTGTGTACTCTGACCAGTCCTGAAAGGTTTTTGCGCAAAATTGGGGTTAATGGTTTAAGTTTCTGCAAGGATATCAGTTCCGAAGATATTATTTTTTATTTTATAAAGAAAGAAGTTCGTTCCAATTGTTGGAATGAATAAGGGTCTTACGGGGTGGGACCATAGGCCGGAACGGATAAAATAATACCATTTGAAAATCCAGGAGGATTCTGTATATTTCGAACAAAGGAGCAATTAAATATCCCGTTATGTCGTCCTCATCTCGCAGAACTTTTATCAGATCGCTGGGTGGTACCGCCGCCCTTTTGGCAGGAGGTTCCCTTTTTTCCGGTGCAGCATCCCTGGGTGAAATGATCGTTCTTCAGCCGGAAAAGCGCCGCAGGTCCAGCGATAAGGTCAGGATTGGGACCGTGGGTATGGGAATCATGGGATTCAATGACACCCGGGATGCGCTGAAAACGCCCGGTGTGGAACTGGTAGGCGTAGCAGACCTGTATGACGGCCGCCTGCAGCGGGCCAGGGAATTATTCGGTCAGAATATATTCATTACCCGGGATTACAGGGAGCTGCTGGAGCGCAAGGACATTGATGCCATCCTGATTGCCACCCATGATCTTTGGCATAATACGGTGTCCATGCATGCCATGGAAGTTGGGAAAGCGGTCTACTGTGAAAAACCCATGGTGCAGATGGTGGACATGGGTCAGGAGGTGGTGGCCACCCAGCGGCGGACGGGCAGGGTGATGCAGGTGGGCAGCCAGCGGGTGAGCAGCATAGCATATATTAAGGCCAGGGAACTGTACCAGTCAGGCAGCATTGGGGATCTCAATATGGTGGAAGCCAAGATCAACAGGCATGATGCCCTGGGAGCCTGGGATTACAGCATTCCTCCGGACGCCTCTCCCCGGACTATCGGTTGGGAGACCTTCCTCAAGAATACTCCGCGCATACCTTTTGATGCAGACCGGTTCTTCCGCTGGCGTAAATACCGCGCTTATGGCACGGGCATTCCGGGAGACCTGTTCGTCCACCTGATCTCCGGGTTACATTTCATTACAGGATCTGATGGACCGGTACGGATTTATGCCAGCGGAGAATTGTCCTTTTGGAAGGACGGGCGCGATGTCCCGGATGTGATGGTGGCTCTTTTTGATTACCCGGGAACCAAAACCCACGGACCCTTTCGTTTTCAGCTTCAGGTGAATTTTGCAGATGGTAGCGGGGGAGGAGAATATACCCGGCTGACCGGCACAGAAGGGGTCATGGAAATGGAAGGCAATTCATTCAGGATAAAACACCAGAAACTCCCTAAAGCGCCAGGTTACGGAGGTTGGGATTCTCTGGACACTTTCACGGAGGCCACGCAAAAAGCGTTCATTGCCTGGTATAACCAGAAATATCCCCCGGACACCCGGCAAGTACAGCAGGTGCCAGATACGGTTTATTCAGCACCACCCGGATATGACGAACATGTGGAGCACCTGGCCAATTTCTTTGATTCGGTCAGGACCGGTAAACCGGTGGTGGAAGATGCCGTATTCGGTTTCCGCGCAGCTGCTCCGGCGGCGGCCTGCAATATGAGTTATTTTGACCGGAAAGCCATTCACTGGGATCCGATAAATATGAAAATCACCTGATCAGGCGCCCTGCCTGCATATCAGGATATTCCGGCATTTCCCCGGACCCGGCATACGCAATAAGTGGTACTTTCACTGGTTGAAAATTATCCGTAGATGGGGCGGAACTTTACCTGGCTCGTGTTGTTGCTTTTGCTGTTCATGATCCCGGCCTACGGGCAAAATAAATATCATTTTCCCCCTTCCAATCAGCGTATACGGGAAATTCGGGTCGAGAAAGACAGCATCCTGCTGGATACCCTGAGCATCATTCCTGGATCAATACAAATAAAGGGGGTCCCGGATTCGACTTACCGGTACGATGCTGCTGCGTCGAGGCTGCTCTGGATTTCCAAACCCCGGAAAGACAGTGTCCGGGTAACTTACCGGGTATTCCCCTTTTCCTTTACCAGGTCATATTATCACAAGGATATCCGGAAGTTAAATGACTCCTATGTACTGGCTCCCTATGTATACCGTGGAGGGGAAGGGGAAGCCAGCCGGTTCATTGATTTCGGTAACCTGAATTATAATGGCAGCTTTGGTCGGGGTATTTCCTTCGGCAATAACCAGGATCTGGTGGTCAATTCCAGCCTGAATATGCAACTCTCTGGAATGCTGGCAGACAGCATCCGGCTGGTGGCCGCCATCTCCGATAATAATGTGCCTTTCCAGCCAGAAGGCAATACAGCTAACCTGCAAAGTCTTGACAAGGTCTTTATCCAGTTCAGCAAGGGCCCTAGCCGGCTGATCCTTGGTGATTTTGATATCGGGCAGTATGCTAGTCATTTTATGCATTTTTCCCAGCGCCTTGAAGGCCTCTCATTCGGGACAGTCATTCGGACTTCGCCTGCTGACAGCGATGCCTTTGGGATCAGCGGGGCAGTCACCAAGGGCAAATTCGCGCAAAACATTTTCCAGGGTCAGGAAGGCAACCAGGGACCTTACCGGTTGCATGGGGCGAGTGGGGAACAATATCTTATCGTACTTGCCGGGACTGAAAAAGTGTTTATCAACGGACAGCTGATGAAACGAGGTCAGGACCAGGATTATATCATCGATTATAATACTGCTGAGCTCACATTTACACCCCGTAACCTGATCACCAATGACTCCCGGATCCAGGTGGAATTCGAATACACTGCGAATAGTTACCTGAACTCTCAGCTTTACCTGACCGATAGCTGGAATGCCGGCAGCCGGCTCAGGATCACCCTGAATGCCTTTTCCAATCAGGACGCGAAGAATTCTCCCATATCACAGGCCCTGGATGCCAGTCAGATCAGGTTCCTGGGGCAGGTGGGGGACAGCCTCAGCAAGGCGTATTATCCTGCTGTGGCCAGGGATACTTTTTCTTCTGGTCAGGTGCTGTACGCCCTGACAGATTCGGTTATCGGGGCCCTGACCTATGACAGCATCTTTACGTATTCCACTAGCCCGGACAGTGCCCTGTTCACCCTTTCCTTTTCTTTTGTCGGGCAGGGGAACGGAAATTATATCCCCCAGGCCAGCGGAGCCAACGGACAGGTTTACCAGTGGGTGGTACCCAGCAATGGGGTCCCGCAGGGCAGCTATGCTCCCGTCGTTCTCCTGGTCACCCCCAAGAAACAGCAATTGTTCACCCTGGCTGCGGATTACCGGATCAATAGCCATAGTACCCTGAAGGCGGAAGCCGCTTTAAGTAATAATGACGTCAACCTGTATTCCCGGATCCAGAAATCCGGGGATCTTGGCATGGCCGCACATGCCATTTACCGGTCAAGGGAAATCCTGGCGGGGAACGGGAAATCCCAGACCGATCTGGTATCTTCAGTTTCCTATGAATATGCAGCAAGCCATTTCAAACCCCTGGAACCCTTCCGTGATATAGAGTTTTACCGGGACTGGAGCCTGGGACTCGGCACGGTGCTGCCCACAGCAGATGAAAATCTGGTTGATGCCAGCGTTGGATTGGATAAAACTGGGCTGGGGTCCATCGGATATGATATCTCCGGGTTTTTCCGGGGAGCTACCTATTCCGGGATCCGGAATGTGGTCACCGGATCCTTGTCCCTGGACGGGTTCCTGCTGAATGGACAATTCAATATCACGAAGGGGAAGGGGGTAATGGGGAATAGCAGTTTTTTCCGTCCCCGCCTGGATGTCTCCAAGTCATTTCCCAAACTCGGTGGATTGGTTTTGGGATCTTCCTATTCCCAGGAGAACAACCAGATCAGGAGCATTACCGGCGATACCCTCTCCAGCCAGAGCTTTGACTTTAATACCTGGGCTGTTTACCTAAAGACTTCAGCTTCCTTGCCCAACCGGGTAGGGATCAGCTATACCCAGCGTACAGACGCCTATCCCAGGGGGGCCCTGATGATCAGGGCGGATGTCAATCATATCCTGAATATTTCCGGTCAGGTTTCCCGAAATCCGCATCAGCAGCTGAACTGGAATATCACCTATCACCAGATGCAGGTTTCCGACAGCGTCCTATCAGGACAGCAGCCTGACCAGGGGGTCCTGGGCAGGTTGGAATATATGATCAATCTCAAGCGGGGGTTTTTGGTCGGTTCCACCGTGTATGAAACCGGTTCCGGTCAGCAGCTCCGGCAGTCCTTTACCTATGTTCAGGTACCTGCAGGTCAGGGAGACTATGTGTGGATTGATTATAATCATGACAGTATCCAGCAGGTCAATGAATTCCAGAAAGCTGCATACCAGGACCAGGGAAATTTCATCCAGGTGTATACGCCGACAAACCAATATGTAAGAACCAATAATGTCCAGTTCAATCAAAGTATTGCCCTGGACCCCAGGATGCTTTTCAGCGTTAAACAACGGGGAGGGATGGCCCGTTTTCTATCCCGGTTTTCCAGCCAAACCTCTTTTCAGATCAGTCGCAGTCAGCAAGCTGGCGGACTTGGTCAGTTTAACCCTTTCCAGCAGCACGTGCAGGATACTTCCTTAATTTCCATCTCCTCACTGATCACCAATGCCGTTTTTTTCAACAGGCTTAGCCCGGTCTGGAGCCTGGATTACACCAGTTCGGTCAGCAATAACAAATCCCTCATGGCCTATGGATTTGAAAGCAGTCATTTAGTAGACAATGTGGTGAGTGCCCGATGGAACCTGAATAAAAGATTTACGGCCGGGATGAAATTCCAAAGCGGGGTGAATGGGGTGTATTCCCCTAGTTATGCCAATCTGAATTACCAACTGAAAGAATTGGCCTTTAGCCCGAGGATGGATTATACCTATTTCTCCAAATTCAGGGTCACGCTGGACTTTACCCGGGACAGCAAGGCCAACACTCCGGCTTACGGAGGAGAAACCAGCCTGAGCAATGCCCTGGGAGCCGGACTTAAATACAATGTCCTTTCTGCCAGTACCCTGGATATTCAACTGACCTATAACCAGATCTCCTTTTCAGGACAGAGCAATTCTACGGTAGGCTATACCATGCTTGGCGGACTGGTGCCAGGACAGAATATACTCTGGAACCTTGGCTATACCAGAAGGATTGCCGGTAACATAGAGATGGATTTGCAATATGAAGGCCGCAAACCTGGCAGGACCCGGGTTATTCATAGCGGGCAGGTATCCGTAAGGGCCCTGTTCTGAAATAACAAGGCGAAGCAGCCCAAACTGCTTCGCCTTGTTGATATATATAGAGTGAAAACCTGTTCTTCTCAGAGAAAACCGCCTTTCCTCATACTCACATTGCCATTACCGATCTCGTAACCGGCTTCATAAATTTCCACTTTATAGGCACCTGGTTTGAACGTCGAATTCTGCTTCCAGTCAATACTTACATTTTGCTTCTGCCCGGTAGCATAGTCAATGGTTTTTTTGGCGGTATAGAGTTTTTCCGTACCGTCAGCCAGGGTAAACCGGCCGGAACCCAATGCCTGAACGGCGAGCGGGGTGCCATCGGGAGCGGTTATGCATACATATAGATCCTTTGACCCGCTGTCTGAAATCCGGTTTTCATCCAGGTCAAAAGTGACCCTCATCAGGTCAGCACGTTTGGCTTTATTGGTATTCACTTCCCTGCCGTTATGTTTGAGGTGGAGCGGAAGTATCCGGATATTGGAAGCAATCAGTACAGAACCCAGGGAAACCTTTTGATTCAGGTTCTGGTTCTGGGCATATACGGTATCATATTGATTCTTTATAGAGTCCCTTTGATACACCAAAACGATTTTCTCGCCCTGAAGTTTTTCCACTTCAGCCTGATATCCATCAATGCTGGATTGCAACTGACCAATAAGCACCTGCGCTTCAGCCAGTTTCTGGGCATTCAGGTTTTTTTGATCCAGTATGCTCCGGATCCGGTATTTCAGGCTGGACAGATCCTTGTCCTTGGTTTTGACCAGGCTGTCCATTTTTGAATTGGAGGAAGTCAGCAGGTCAAGCCTGGCCAGTGCCGCATTGTATTGCTGTTCAATGGCAGTCTTGGCGGAATCCACGGTCACCACCTGGGTCTGTAATTGATTTTTTTCCTGGGTGTTCTGGGTCTTATCCCAGATCAGGTAACCCCAGGTACCTGCCAGTGCGGCGATCAGGATGGCATAAATCAGGCCTTTATTGCTTCGGGGTTTTTCTTGGTTTGTCCCGGTATTGGCGCTCGAGTCGGTATTATAGGTTGTTTCAGCCATAAAATTGGTTTTTACATTGATTATTAAATACAGGTAGAAAAATAAGTTGTCTAAGTTGTCGGATTCAGGTCATGGGCCCCATTCACTTTGCTCATATATAGGGTTCCTACGTTAAAACTGTGGCATTAAATCAATTCATTTATATGCTGCTCCATTGATTCTTCTCTCTGGATGGTCTGATTGGCAAAAACTGCGCCAGAAATGGATAAACTGGCCAACAAGGCCTGGAAAATCGCCCAAACAACCTGAAAAAGAAGGGAATTATCGGTATATCAGCCTGTTAATCCATTACTTACTCAGGGGCTGAGTTTGCTTTCCGAAAAAGGCGCTTTGGAAAGTATGCGGATGGGAACTTGGGCTATGGAGCTTACCCGATTACTTCTTTGCCTGCTTTCGGCAGCCCTGGAACACTGAAATTAGGGGCAACCCGGCGGGATTAGGATGTTTCTCCCCCGACATGCTCCATGGAAATGATCTTTCGCAAGGCTTTTTCGGCGTAATCCTGTGGTATCCTTTCCTGTTCCAGCCTTAAATTATTTTCCTTCAGGTCCAGGTATAGGTTTATTTCCTCCTCAGTCAGTGAATCCAGGCTTAGGATGAAATTCTTCACCCCTGGGACACAATCCGCTTTGAACCTGAATAAAGTCATCTTATCCATCATCACACTTTGGGTTTGGGGAAAGTAAGTCCTCATTTGATGAAGGATCTGGAACCCTTGGATGTCAAGATCACCCCAGTAAAATATCTTTTTATTTTTTAACCAATGGGCATCCTTCAGGTAACTGATATTAAAGCCACCGCCGCTCCAAATAGCCATTGCCCCAGGCAGGGATGGAATGCTCAGGAAATTCATTTTATTTTCAGCAACTATGATATTGGAACACGGGGGTTCATGGAGATAGAAATCTGATATCCGGATACTGAAATCAGCTATTCCATGCAACTTCATGGAATCATCCAGGATCCTGGTGCGGATTACCGGTTCATCATATAAGAGGAAATACCTTTTGCTGATATTTTTTTCTGACCTGTCTCTGATATTGGAGTCTCCCAGTATAAAATCAAGCAATGAGTGCAGGACAGTTTCGTTCTCCTCGATGAACTTTGTATGCACTTCAATGGGTAATTGTCTTAAATACATTTGGGGTTTCGGGGTTTTTAAAAAGTATTGACAGACTTTCAGTAAGCCATTCCATTTATTATGGTTGCTTATCACCATTTCGGGGAACTGGTGCATCCATGCTTTCAATAGCGGCAATTCCCGGGATATCAGGTCAGAATCTGTTTTGAACCTTTCCCATTCACGCTTTTTGCCAGTGAACAGGACATAATCTTCAACTGTTTCAAAATTAATTTGTGTGGGAAGTTCATGAGTCCCCAGCCTTTTGAATTTATTGAGGGAAGTGTTGACCTGATATCCATAACCGATTTCCGATTTTGAATTAACGTACAAGGCCCTGACTTCTTCCTGAATGACCTGAAAGTTTTCCATGATCTTTCCCGACCTGATCCTGCCGATCCGATCGATAGTTCTGGGAAAGAAGGGGCTACCCCCCAGATGGCTTTGAAGTAAGGGTATCCACCATTTGTTTACCTGCTGCAATATTTGCTGAGGAGTAATCATCCCGCCAGTTGAATATTCCTCCGGCTCTTTTCCAAGAAGTATTGTTCGGCAGTGAGGCTGTTAATCTGGGAATTATTTCCATCCCGATTACTTATAAAATGGAAGGAATTCACATGATTTTCAATGACATGGGTCTTTTGAAGCGGAGTTACAATCAATAGCTGGAGGTTCAGCTTTTTGAATAATTCCAGTCCATATTTAGTACTTTCATCACTTCCCCGTCCAAAAGCTTCATCGATTACAACAAATCGGAAACTGCGGCTTGTTTTCTCCCCAAACTGAAGGCCAAATTGATAGGCAAGGGCTGAAGCCAGAATGGTGTATGCTAATTTTTCCTTTTGTCCCCCGCTCTTTCCGCCGGATCCCTCATAAAATTCCTTTTCAGTATCATCCGCCAGATAACGTTCACTGGCATTGAAATCAAACCATTGTCTGACATCGGTGACAGTATTGGTCCATTCCTTATCCACTGTTTCTGCACTCCCCATCCGGTCAAGTATTTTTTTTACGAGTTCATATTTTTCTTCATTATACAACTCCTTACCCCCGGACAGGGAAGGCATGTAGCAATTAGCCAATTCCTCCCTGAATTGCCGGATGGATGCATTAGTGGATAAATCTGCCAGAATCGTGATATAGGTTTCCTGAAAGCTGTCATAAATGATCTCATGCAGATGCTTGTTGATTTGCCTGATTTTTTCCCTGATATCCTTTTCGTGTTTATCTAACTGATTATTAAATACCGCAATACCATTGATGGTGTGCATGGTTAATTCATCTTTGAACCGTTGTTCATGTTTTTTAAGGTCTTCTTTGACCAATCGATCGTATTTTCCGGTATATTCCGACATTGCTTCAATATCCGTACTCAGTTCACTATACTCCGCTTTTGAATGCTCCTTGATCTCCCTCATTTTATCCTGGATATTGCCGGTCAGTCTGGTCAGGCGGTATCGCATTTTTTTTAATTCTCCGGTATCCCCTTCGAATTGCTTCCTGAAATATTCCTGCTGGTCATCGATATTATTTAAACGCAAAGGCTTTCCTGCTATCCGTTGTTCAATCAATGGAGTGTGTTGCGTGAGGATATTTTCACTTATCTTTTCTATAATCCCGGTACAATGGGTCATTTGCCTGACATAATCTTCCAGTTTTTCTTTCGCCCTGCCAATCTCCCTGTTTTTGGTTGTTTCTTCATTTTTTGCAGCATTCATTTCTGCATTGACCTGTTCCAATTGCCGGGTGAGTGTTTGAAGCAGATCATTGTTTTGCAGCAATTCATGTTGTTCCTTAGCCAGGCGGTATATCAGATCTGCATCATATTTCCAGTTCATGGAGGAATATTCTTTGATGTGTAAAAGTAACCCCAGGGCTTCTTTCTGCTGTTGATTATTGTCTTGAAGGTGCTCTAAGTCAGAAATTTTGTGTTCCAGCCCTTTAAGATCTAGATTTAAGGAAGCAACGGTTTCTTCCAGCAGTTTGATCTTTTCCAGATTAGACCAGCCTAAAACATAGTTTTTGCGGTCATGTATGCTTCGCCTGTCGTCCTTGGTATGACGGATCTTCGCGTTTTTGATCAGCCCTTGCCTGGTGATCCCATTGGCAATATCCCCAAATTCCTCCTCAGGGACACAGCCGTATTCCCCATAAGAACGATGCAGGTGGTTTTCAATCCAATGATAAAAAGGAGTATCTGGTTTTATCTCCAATTTGTAAACCACTGAGTTACCGGAAAGTTGGCGCAGCACGCTGCCTGAAGGGTTTGTATTCGCTTCGAAATAATTCAATTTTATCCCGCGTCCATCCGGGCTTCTCAGAACATTACCATTAACATATCTGCGGATACTGCCATAATAAACCTGGGGAACCAGCATGCTGAGACTGAATTCATGCAGCAGCCGTTCAATGGCACCTTCCCAATTTGATTCTTCTTCTTGGATTTTTAATAGTTCTCCGGTAAAAGGCAGTTCTTCCCGGGCAATCCGGAGATCTGCGCACAATTGTTCCCTCAAACTGATCAGGAAAGCCGGGATCTGGGTTTTTCTGTCTCTCAGGGATTCTAGTTCAGTTTTTTCTGTGGCCAGGTCGGTCTGTTTTTTCCTTTGTTCTATAACCAGCTTATCCCGTTGGGTCCGTAATGTAATTTCCTGGTGCATGCAATTATCCAGGGAGAGATTAGCCAAATGGATATTATCCAGGAAATTGGTTTCGTTTTCAATGGCCGATAAACCACAATTGACGGCTATGGCATTATATTCGTCCCATTTTTTCATTTTATCCCCTTTGATCATTTCATGGCGGATCATTTCTTCCCCGATTTGCTCCAATCTCCTGCCTCCGTTATTGTCAATATCCTTTTTAAGTGTAAATCTCCTGTTATCCAGCCTGTTATATTCATCTGTGATGGCCATCAGGCTTTGATTGGCGCCAGCCAGTTCCTTTTCTTTTTCCGCAATGGCTTCGGATAATAATTTCTGTTTTTGAGAGGCAAACCAGGAAGGGACCACACCAAGCATATCTTCGATGGTCCGGATTTCCCCTGCTGTATTGGTGTATTCTAATGAATTTTCCACCAATTGCTTCAGTATCTGGTATTGTTCCCGGGCATGCACAACAGCCTGGTGCGCTATTTTCAGGTCTTCGAACCGTTTAAGCAATATATTCGTCTGTTCCCTGATATCGGTCCTTTCCAGCATTTGGTCGCGTACAAATTCAGTCAGGCTGCTTACAGATTTCATAGATACGGTCTGATAGAACAGGTCGACTGCCTTATCGCTGTTCATTCCAAAGCGATGGCGAAAATGCTCGCTGTATTTATTGAAATGGTCATCGAATAGGGTCACTCCGGGGGTATTACGCAGTCGTTTTTTTAAATCTGCCACATCGGTGAATCCGGAAAGATGTTGTTTCACCGTCAGGGGCCTGGAGCCAATGACCAGTAATTTCTCTGGCCGGTTGTCCCTAAGCCAGAATATCTGCGCCAGGCAGACATGCTCATCATATCCCTCATTGTAGAAATTGCCAATGATCACACTGAATGTATGCTCGTCTGAGCGCAGGTAAATCTGCTTTGGTGTGCTGGTCAGTTCAGTTCGCTCTTTTTTATACTCCCCCCGTATATAGCTTAAAAGACTTCGTTCTTTGCTCTCAGCTCCTGCCGCTTTGTTAAAAACGATCTTGTTATGCGGCACCAGTAAACAGGTTATCGCATCTACCAGGGTCGATTTTCCGGAACCTATGTCTCCGGTAAGCAGGGCATTTCTGCCATTAGACTCTATGCGCCAGATTTGCTGGTGAAAAGTACCCCAGTTGAGAACTTCCAGATAATGCAGCCTGAATCCCGCAATAGCATTGTCTTTATCAAAACTAATTTCCATCATTAATGTACTTACCTGAGTCTAAACATTATTTTTCTTTTCATCGGTATAAGCTCGCAGTGTAGCCAGGGTTTCATCTATCACATCGGCATTTATGAACCCTTTGATTATTCGATGTATTTCATAACTGTCTTCATCCCCCTCGAGTTTTCGCAGAAATCCCTCATCAATGACCTTCCTTACTGCCGTGTAAATCTTGTCTTCCTGAGCAGCTTCATCTGGTCCGGTTGGTAAGTACATGCGTATTCTATCCACTATTTCCTGTCCTGAAATAACAGCCCGGACAGATCCGCCGGCGGCATCGTGTTCCAGTAGGAATTTCCTCAGCATGAGGCATAAAAGGGAAACATGGTAGTTGAGTTGACGTTTTTCCACCAGCTTGGGCAGCCCTGCAGCTTCTTCCCATTCCACCTGCCTGAGATAGCCATAGCCTTCACTTTTATCAATATACAGTTCTAGGCCGGCGGGAGCGAAATATTTCTTTAATTCCAGTTCGTACTGTAACAGATTGGCCCATATATCCGTCTGATAACTGTAAACTACCCCTTTCAGGAGCCAGATCAGGCTTAATGAATATTCATTCATTTTAACGATTAAAGATGACTAGGGGTAATTGTACCTGAAACATTTTCCCAGATTGTATGTTTTCTACTTCTATTTGCTCCTGCGTTTCATTTTGGATATAGTGTTTATGGCTTCTGGTGGCAATTTGCATATATCCCAATACCTCTGCCATGCCCTTGGTTGGGCGGTAAAACCTAAGCACTTCCGTGAGACCCACCTGGGATTTTCCTTTTAATAAATTATTCACATTGGAATTGAGCTGATCAAGGTCAATATAAAATTGTTCGAACAATAAGCGTGTGTCTGATTCGCCTATTCCCAATTCAGCTATGGCTGGATCAAACCTTATTTTAACGGGGGGGCGGAATAATGGCCGTTCCATGAACAGGACTCCCTTGAATAAATTCCCGATTTCCAGTAAAGGCTTTCGAAAATCCATATTATCCTTTAGGCCCAGCAGGATTGTTTCTATTTGTTCGATACTATGCATGATTCGCCTGCTTTCGGCAAGGCTTTTTAATTCTACAAATTTCCGCAATTGCTCAATTAGGCTATCATTGGTCCTGTTTACCTTACTTCCGGCTTCTACCAGGTTCGTTTTGATACGATCAATGGTATCATCCTTTTTGACTTCCCTGATTGGGGGTAATTCATTGATATGTGCGATCATTTTTTCCAGATCCTCCTGCATTTGACGACTCATGAGGAATTCCCAGAATGCTTTAAAGCTCTTCCCCTGATCAGTGGTCCACATGAAATCTTGCCGGCCGAATATATCTTCTAGAAGTTTACCTTTGGGAAGACTACTTTTAACAATTGTTTGCCGGGTTTGAAGGTCTAGTTCACGGAAATTTTGTTCCACCTGCCGGAAATCGGCAAGCAGGCGCCTGGAAGTTTCATCAGCAAACAGGTAAAGCTCTTTAATATGGGTATCATCCAGCTTTTCATAGATACCTCTTTTAGCCTTTTCAATTTCCAGGCCAAGTAATCTTTGTTTTGACTCCATTTCCTCGATGCGTTCGACTGTATTGGCATTCGTCTTATTCACTATTTCCTTCAATAGGGTGAAAAGGTGCAATAACCGGCTCTGTGTACCTACAAATTCCTGGCGGTTCAGGTCATCCAGAAGTTTCAGTACATTTTCTGTGGCTGGGGTGAGTTCGTAAATAGGGTCGTCTCCAGCATCGTAATAGCGGCGCAAGTATCCTTTGGCAGACCATTGCCTCAGGTATTCCAGGGAATCATTTTGATATTCTTTCTGCACCTTCAGTTCAGGGGAATAAAGAAAATCACCTAATAGTCCGGATAATTCAGCCTGTTTATATTGAATCCTGTTAAGTTGCTTAAAGGCTAGATGGAAAAAGCTGACCAGCAGGGGAAACTGCTCCGCACGCAAAAACTGCAAAGTTTTATCATTTTTGTATAAATAGGCAGCCTTCTCGAAATTCATA
>DATLTB010000065.1:0-19357 GCA_035533815.1 Chitinophagaceae bacterium | reverse complement strand
AAACAAAAGTAATAAATTTTGGTATAGTAATACCAGGTTAAAAATTCTCAATGGAATTAAATTTCCTTGTGATTTAATTTCCCTTAACTTTGCACCCACTTATTTAATATTTACTTTCAGTTTCGGGGAGTAGCTCAGCCCGGTTAGAGTACACGTCTGGGGGGCGTGTGGTCGCTGGTTCGAATCCAGTCTCCCCGACCATATTTCACTCAGTTTTTAGAAACCCGCTTCCAGAGCGGGTTTTTTGTGGTTCAAAATAAAGCGGTTACTCCACTGTTTTTAAGCTAATTTATTCTTTTTCAAATTAGAATGGATTCGAATTTTGTGACCATCTCGAACTGAGGTTCAATTAACTTTCAAAAATTGACAGATACAGCTTATCATTTTCGCTTTTAATTTTGTTGTCCCAAGTTTTGCAAATTCCAAAGTTCATTTTTTGTTTTGCATTTTTCTCAAGTTGTCAAATAAAAAATAGATTATTCCTGCTTCATGCCTGCCAAAAAACTTTTGAATGAAAAAATCTGGGAAATTGAAATAGTTTGCTGACGAAACCTGTCCAATATAGTGTTTATGGTTTTTAAACTGCTCAAAATACTCTGTGCCTCTTATAGAAAATACCCTCCAAATATCATCGGCAATTTTGATATTATCGTCTATATTTTCAGCGAAGTTCAAAAACCAAACGTCTTGTCCATGCTTATTTTTTTCCCGTTTGACGAAAGACCTCTTTGAAACGCTGAGTTGGCAACTCTAATATTATTTATTTTTAATGGTCCTTTTCCGTAGGGATACTTTATGTTTTTGAATTTTATAAGCAAATCGATTTGAATTGCTCCGCTTGTTTTATAGGTCCAGAAATAAACTACGTCAGAGTGAGTTTCATTACGACATATCCTTTTTGAATAAAATTCTGTTATATGCCTTTTGATTTATTAAATAATGAGCACTTTTGAATTTACTTTCTCTATTTTAATAGGCCTGTATCAGCACTTCTGCCGGAATATGCAAAATCTCATTCAATTTTCTTATCATAGCAAGGCTCAATTTCCTTTTGCCGGATAAGATTTCAGATTTACGGGAGCGGTACCCTAAAATATGAGCAAGTTCCGCCTCGGACATGCCCATCTGTTCTAGTCTGAATTTTATAGCTTCAAGCGGTGAAGGTTTGGGCAATCGATAATGTTCTTGTTCATATTCTTTAACGAGAATGGACAAAACTTCTAATTCGTCAGAGTCTTTCGATTCCGGCCTTACATTTTTCTGCATCAGATCATATACCTGTGCAAGGGCCTCTTCATACTGAGTCTTATTTTTTATTGGTCTTAACATAACATACTTTTTTAGTGTCTATTTTATCGTATTGCCTATGGGTTCCGAACCATACTATAAAAACTATTTTTAGCCTATATTCAATATCCACGATCAAGCGAAAACTATTGCCATGGACATTAAAAATAACCCTCTGATCAGTTAATATTGAAGCATTGCGGTACTGGTGCTTTAATTCATTGGGATTGTTCCATTGTGCAGCCTCGGCTTCTTCATACCAGACTAATAGTGCTTGTTCAGCCGATGGAAATACCACGCAATACTCTTTTAACGTCTTAACGGCAATAACACGCATGGGCAAAAATACTAAAATGTTACCATTTTGGTAACATAAATATATTAAATGCAAACTTCTTGAAACGTTTTCTTAATTTCTTTGAAGCGTTGGTCATTGACAAGAAAAGCCGCCGAAAGTTTTGATCTTCAATTCACTATATTTGTCAAGCGTCTCAGGTCAGTCAGGAAATGGCTAGAGAATCATCCTGCCAGGTCAATTAAAAATTACAATTCGCTTCTGAAGTGGGTTTGGAGTTTGAACATTTTTCCATTTTCTGCGGTTCTTAACAAAAGACTTGATAAAATAGGGGGTTTTTTGCGGCTCGAATCCGGTCATTTTATAGGAGTCTTTGCTTGTTTGCCGTGCAATTCAAAAAGATGGAATAAAATTACCTTTTATTGAGAATTTTATATTTAACCCTATGAGCAATATAAAACTGTTTGAACAAAAAAACCCCATAGTCAATGATATACAGAAGCAGAGAAATGGTATTTCTCCATTGTGGATGTGATAGAAAAACTAACCGGAAGCCCAGGATCAAGAAAATACTGGAACGCTTTAAAAACCAAACTCAATATTGAGGGAAGCGAGTTAACCCAAAACTAGGACAACTGAAAATGCAAGCTGAAGATGGCAAATATTACCTTATGGATATGGCCGATACGGAACAACTATTGAGGTTAATTCAATCTATCCCTTCCCCATTAGCTGAGCCATAAGCAGGGACTGGCAAGGGTTGGATATGAAAAAATAGAATAGTCGCAAGATCTTGAAATAAGTATTGACAAAGCAATGGCAATTTACCTAAAACTCGGTTATACCTAAGAATGAATAAACCAGCACCTGAAAAGCATTGAGGTAAGAAAAGAACTCACCGATGAGTGAAAAATTAGGAGTGTGAAGAGGGTACAGGTGTTTGCGACGCTTGCTGACATAATAACACAGGCATAGAGCGGCAAAACGATAAAGCTATATAAGTAACATAAAAACCTGAAGAAAGAGAATCTTCGCGACAATATGACTAATCTTGAATTGGTTTTACATTTTCTTGCCGAAGCTACCAAATCCGAAATTTCAAAAGAGAAGAAACCGAAAAATATTGCCGAAAATAAAGTGATTGCCCGACAGGGTGGTACAATTGCAGGCAACACCCGTAAAGAAATTGAAGCAAAAACAGGTCAAAAAGTCGTAAGTCTTCAAAATGCAAAACAACTCAAAAAAGGAAGTGAAATGAAACCGGAGAATCGGGAAGTTCCTGAGCTTTAATTTCTTTTGCCAAGTCTTTGGATAACCCTGCTGTTTTGTTTAGGTCGGCTATAAATTGATTAAACCTACAGATGCCTGCCCCGACTTAAGAGGACAAGGATATGTTCAAAAGTTTCTTTAATACAAGCAAATTTTTGCTTATTGACGATTGACAGGATCCCATTATCAATTCATTTACAATATGTTACATGCTGATCTCTTTATTGTTATCCTTGGAAAAGATACCTCTTTTCCCATAAGTATTCCGGAAAATAAACCAGATTGATATAAGAATTATGCATTTCCACGGTGATGGTTTTTTGCGATATTGTGCAGGATATGCCGGTAAAATCCCTTCCCTTGGCAAAGCATGTGGTTTATGCCTTCGGCATGATGGGATGGAGCATGATGATTAACCTGATCAATGTCATCCTGGTTTACTTTTATCTTCCCCCAACCAAAAGCGGTCTTCCCTTATTTATTACCCAGGTCACCATCCTGGGTATTTTTAATGCCATTGCTATTATCACTGCCAGCGGAAGGTTGATCGATGCAGTATACGATCCGGCCATTGCCCAATATAGTGACCGAAGTAAAAACCCTAAAGGAAGGCGGATTCCCCTGATGAAACTGGCTATTTTACCTTCTTTCCTTTTCTGCTGTCTGGTGTTCTATCCCATCAGGCATACGCAAAGCCCATGGAATATAGCCTGGCTGGTAATGAGCCTGGCCGGATTCTTTATATCCACAACCACCTATTTTATTCCCTTTAATGCCTTGCTGCCGGAAATGGCTCCGACCCCGCGGGCTAAAATCAGGCTTTCCACCTGGCAATCCATGGGATATATACTGGGTATCGCCATTGCTTCCAATGCCTTCAATATTGCCGATGAAATCCGGTCCTCATTTGGGTTCTCCCGCCTGGGTTCCATTCAATGGACGATATCCGGCCTTGCCCTGATCGCTGCTGCATTCATGGCGGTAACCGCATTCCATATTGATGAGAAGAAGTATTCCCGGAGCAAACCCAGCGCGGTCCCCATCCGTAAAGCCCTCAGACAAACCCTGACTAATCGCAATTTCCTGCTTTTTGTGGTGGCAGACTTTTCCTATTTTATGGCAGTGACCATTATCACTTCCGGTTTGCTTTATTTTGTGACCGTATTGCTGCGTTTACCTGAAACCATTGGGAACAAACTCATGATCACCATGATCGGCATTTCCTTTTTGTTCTATCCGGTGATCAATTATCTGGCCAACCGCTGGGGCAAAAAACGGATCATGGTCATATCATTTTTGATCCTGGCCCTGGTATTCGCCGGAATATGCCTGCTGGGGAAAGTGAATATGGATCCGAAACTGCAAATCTATTTATTGATTGGGGTTGCAGCCATTCCGGTCGCTTCCCTGAACATCCTGCCTAATGCAGTACTTTCCGAAGTAATAGAAAAAGACAGCCGCGAGACCGGGAGCCACAAGGAAGCTATTTATTTTGCTGTGACCTATTTTTTTGTAAAGATCGCCCAGACATTCGGGATATCCCTGTTTGCCATGTTCCTGATCTATGGGAAAGATGTGGGCCATGATTTCGGGATCAGGCTCAATGGGATATTGGGCTTTGTTTTATGCATTCTTACAGCAGCCATTTTCAGCCGATTCCGGGAAGAAGAACTAACTAAAAAACCGCAAATTTGATCCTATAGCGGAATCCGGGAGGTAAGTATTTCCATTTGCTGGATTAAAAAATATCCATGAACTTAAGCAGTTACCGATTCCAGGAAACGTTCCATGGCAAAAACAGTCAGTTGCCCATTAGCTCCACGGAGACTGAAATCAAATCCATGGGTGGCAAAAGGGAGGTCCAGCAAGTAATTTCTTACCCTGCATTGATCCAGCTTAGCTTTCAGGCGCGTGCTGTGGGCAAAAGCCACCAATGAATCCCTGCGTCCATGAATGATCAGGGTGGGGGGTGAAGCCGGACTGACCTGCGCACAAGGGGAACTTTGCTCATACCATTGGGGATTATCCCGGTATGTAGCCCCTAAATAACTGAGAAAGATTTGATCAATGTTCAGTACGCACTTATTGCTCCTGGCCAGGGCACCCCATACCATGTCTGCTGGAGTATACAGGGCAATCACGCCCCTGATTTCCGGAATAACACGGGTATATGCAGTCATCAGGGCGATCTGACCTCCTGCAGATCGCCCAAGGAGGACCATCCGGTCCGGGTCAATTCCTAATTCCGGTGCATGTGCTTTCAGATAATCCAGGGCATCTGCAGTATCTTCTACCGGTGCAGGAAAATGATTTAGCGGTGCTAATCGGTAATTCATGGCAGCAACATGGTATCCACTCAGGGCCAGGTAGCTGTTGAGGTCTTTAAGCTGGGTATTATCTCCTTTTTGCCAGGATCCCCCATGTATAACCAAAACTACCGGAGCCAACCCCTTGCCAGCGGAATAAAAACTGAGACTGAGGGGCCCTGTTTCACTCAATTTATATGTCAGCTTCAGCGGAAATACCTTACCCTTTCCATGGCCCCGGACCAATACAGCAATGCGGAAAGGCTGCTGCAGTAAAGCCTGGGGTTTTTTACCCGGGAAAAGCCGGTAAAGATCACTAACCAGGACCTGCCTCCTTAACCACGCGGAAATCAGGGGGGAGGCATAAGAAAATCCTGCTAATAAGGCAATTAAAAGCCAGCCAATTCCGTCATCTATGGAAATTTCCCAAACGAATAATGCCAGGGTCATGCACAGGGGAATCCAGCAATATTCCGTGAGGATAATAGCGATCAGCCAAAAATGAAAGGTAGGGGCCCGTGTCCAGATCAAGAGGGAAAGCAACAATAGGATAACCGATGCCAACTGAGGAAACATACCAATGGGTATTTGGAAGCAGGTAATGGGCCATTTTCCAAATGCCCAAACCGGTAACGGGTTTCCTGAAATTAGGATCAACCCATTTGGACTGTATTAACCAGAGAAACGCGTCACGTTTCCGGAGATTTAAGCTATCGGTTACCTGAATTATTCGTAATCCGGATGATCCGGACCTTTTTTAATAAAAGGATGATTGGGAAGGTAGGATCAAATTCATACCATTTTTTAGCAAAATTGAGGCTGTTCGGGCTTTTATGGTGGTTATTTTGCATCAGTTCTCCCATCAGGAAAATATCAATGGGTAAAGTATTGCGGCTATGGTCATCATTATCATAATTGGAATAGCCATACTTATGCCCGCACCAGTTGACAATGGCACCGTGAATGGGGCCCATGAAAAAATGGATGGGAAGCAGCAGGAACATCCACCAGGCAGTGGCAAAATGGACATAATAAAACACGTAGCCCAACCCAAATAGAATCCGAATACTCCACATATTGCTGATCCGGTCCAGGACCTTCCATTCGGGATAATTCCCGCGGAAAGCTTTTTCCGGTTCCACCTTGAATTTGGCATAATTGAGATAAATCTCCTTGGTCCGAATGGTCATATGCCAGATATCCTTGAAAAAGTGAGGAGAATGGGGATCCTTTTCCGTATCGCTGTAGGCATGGTGCATCCGGTGCATGATGGCATATGCCCTGGGATTTAAAAAAGATGCCCCCTGGGCAAATATGGTGAACCCATAAAAAAAACGCTCCCAGAATTTATTCATCACAAACATTTTATGGGAAGAATACCTGTGCAGAAAAAAGGTCTGGCAAAATAGGGATATAAACCAGTGCGCAAGGAAAAATATTAATATGGGCATAAAATAAAAAATTAAATCATACAATTAATGTCAGGAAGGAAACAGAGACCCCTTTTTCAATGTTAATGTGGAGTATATTTATCCAGATGGATAACTCCCTAAACCGCTATTAAAATCAAGATTACTGGAACCCAGCACAAAAGTACTACTTTATCCCTGTTTCAAAAAGTCCAAATCCCCTGTTTTTCCTGCGAATAATCAAATTTGAATCCTTGTCCGGATTATGCTGTTTTCAAGTATACCCTAAATTGTCTTCGATTTCCCCCGAATACAACTTAATGGCAAAATGATCGCATCACTGCAGGAATTTACACCAGTTGGCCTGGAACGGTTCCTGCAAAGGTTTTAACGGGCGCAGATCGCTATCCGGTAATAAATATCCTCAGGTTGAAGGGACAAGCGGTTTGAAAGTCAGGATATGCAAGGAAGCTTTCCATGTGCACAAAAGCTATCTCTGTGGCTAACCCTGGATTGCTGGCCGGTAAATGTCCCCTTGAATTCAAAAACCAGTTCCCTTCGGCAAAATCCCTATTTTGCAGGACGCAATGAAAAGAAACCAGGCTGTTCACCCTTTATCCAATCCAATGAGGGATAATCTACGGGGTTCTGGAAGATTAACCATCCGGCTGTTCCCGCTCATCTTTATTTTATTGTCTGGGAATGCGGGTGCACAGGGCCTGCCCCTGAATCCTGACCTGCTTAGCGGACCCTGGTCTGCCAGATGGATTTGCTGCCCCAGGGCATCTCCTACGGATTATGGGGTGTACCATTTCCGAAAGTGTTTTTTGTTAGAACATGTTCCAGGACATTTCATCATTCATGTTTCCGCCGACAACCGATATGTGTTATATGTCAATGGACATTATACAGGCCGAGGTCCTGCCCGGGGTGACCTGTACAATTGGAATTTTGAAAGTTTTGATATCACCCCTTACCTGCACACCGGCAAAAATGTGCTTGCTGCTGAAGTTTGGAATATGGGCATTTATGCCCCTGTGGCCCAGATATCAGCGAGGACAGGCTTCCTGGTCCAAGGAAATGATCCCCTATCCCAGGTGGTTAACACGGATTCCAGTTGGAAAGCATGGCAGGATACGGCTTACCAGCCCTGTGCCACGCATCTGTCTACCTCCCTGCATACCTATATAGTTACCGGTCCGGGTGATCGGGTAAACGGAAGCGCTTATCCCTGGGGATGGTCATTATTGCACTTTAATGATAATAGCTGGCTTCCTGCAGAAATCATACCGGCAACTGCCGTACCTGCAGGATACGGAACCGATAATACCTGGACCCTGAGTTCCAGCCCCATTCCTCAGATGACCCAGGTTTTGCAGCGTTTTGCCCGTATACGCAGGAGCAGCCCCTTCCAGGTCAAGGACAGTTTTATCCTGGGTGACCGGCCCCTGCTAATCCCTGCAAATGACTCGGTGACCATCCTGGTGGATCAGGGTAAGGAAACTGTCGCCTATCCCCAGCTGGTGGTCAGTGGCGGCAGGGGGAGCCTGATCCGGCTGGTATATGCGGAATCGCTGGTGGACAGTCTGGGCAGCAAAGGCAACCGGAATTCGGTGAAAGGCAAGACGATTTCAGGTTTATATGACCTTTTTTTTCCTGATGGAGGGCCTCACCGGTTGTTCAGTCCATTATGGATCCGGACTTACCGGTATCTCCAGCTCGGAATCCGGACCTCCGGGCAACCCCTCCGGATTGATGACTTATATGGAATTTACGCTGTTTACCCATTTTCCCGCAGGGCCAGCTTCAGTTGCAACGATTCCTCCCTGGAAAAGATATGGAATACGGCATGGAGGACGGCCCGCTTATGTGCCGGGGAAACCTATTTTGACTGTCCGTATTACGAGCAGCTTCAATATGAGGCCGATACCCGCATACAGGCATTGATCACGCTGTATAATACCAGCGATGACCGGCTGGTCCTTAAGGCAATTCATGATTTTGCTGATTCCAGGGTGCCCTGCGGGCTGACCGAAGGGAGGTTCCCCAGTCATCGCCTGCAGGTTATTCCGCCGTTTTCCCTGCTTTGGATCTCCATGTTACACGATTATTGGATGTACCGCCCGGATAATGCCTTCCTGGAACAATACCTGGATCAGGTCAGGGATATTCTTGGTTGGTATTCCAGGCATATTGACCCGGCAGTAAACATGCTGGGCCCGATGAAATGGTGGAATTTCACCGACTGGACCCCGGCTTTTAAAAATGGAGTGCCGGAAGGAGCCACGCATGGTCACTCTGCGGTGATCACCCTGCAATTGGCGATCACTTTGCGGCAGGCAGCTGACCTCTTCCGTTTTTTCCATCGCAAGGGGGAAGCCCGGAAGCAGGACGCTCTTGCTGACCGGCTGGCCCAAAGTGTGTACCACGAATGTTTTGATAGTTCAAGAATGGAAATGGCCAACACACCGGACAAGCGCAGTTTCAGCCAGCATGCCTCCATTATGGCATTGCTGGCTGATGCAATACCAGCAGGGGAGGAGGATACGGTGATGATGCGGATCCTCCAGGACAGTTCACTAAGCCAGGCCAGTTTTTACTACCGGTTCTACCTGGACAGGGCGCTGGAAAAAACGGGGCTTGCTGATTTGTATTATGCGCAGCTTAACCCTTGGCGTAAAATGATCGCGGAGGGCCTGACCACGTTCGCTGAAACTCCTGAACCCACCCGTTCTGATTGTCATGGCTGGTCTGCCAGTCCAGCATTTGATTTTCTCCATACTATCTGCGGGATCCGGTCCTCCAGCGCCGGATTCCGCCAAGTGCGCATAGTTCCTGCGTTGGGAGGTTTAAATGAAATCCGGGCGACCATGCCACTTCCTGAAGGGGAAATCAGTTTATGGCTCCGCAGGTCGGGTAAATCCGGAATCCGGGGTGAAATTGAATTACCTCCCGGACTGGGGGGGCAGTTTATCTGGAATGGGCAAAAACTCAGCCTGCATCCCGGCAACCAAACCATCAGGCTTTAAGGGTTCCCCAGGCATTCCAAAGGATTGAAAAATATTGGGGGTGTTCATCTTGAAATGCGGATACCCCAGAATGGAATTGAGGATACAGGCATTCCGATATGGGCCTAAGGCGAGATCCGGAGCGTTGAATCCGTGTGTATGCAGCTCCGCATTTTGAACAAAAATGGCCTTACCGGTAATATCCACGGAATAATTGCGGTTCACTGCATAGCGACCCATTTCATCCAAACATAAACGGGACCTGATACCATCGGTGAAACCGGGGGTTACTGACCTGTAGCCGGTGGCGAAGATCACAGCTTCGGTGCAATGTGTGAACCTGCGTTTCAAGGAAGTATGTAAAAATTCCAGTGTAAAGACCTGGCCATTCTGGGAACTTAAACTGAGCAGTTCACAGCCGGGCCTGACTGCAACCTGGAGCGGATGGTGACTGAGATCCAGGCGGTACATCAGGTCATAAATATCAGCAATCAGCTTTTCATTAATCCCCTTGTACAGGTTATCCTGTGTGGGCAGGAGTCTGTCCTTTTGCTCCCTGGACAGCTGGAAAAAGTAATCGATGTAATCCGGTGAGCTCATTTCAAAGCACATCCTGGATCGTTCCATAGAAAAGATCATTTGGGACCTGGTGTACCAGTGCAACCCTCCGGGCATCTGGACACTGTGGGGAAGCAGGTCAAAAAATATTTCTGCAGCACTTTGCCCTGAACCAATGATGGTGATATGGCCCTTTTTAAGGAGGTTTTCCTTTTTAAACAGGTAATTCCCGGAATGGAAGACCAGGTCATCAGATATTCCTGCTGCACACTTTGGCAGGTATGGAACTGTACCCACCCCCAGGACCAGGTGTCGGGCCGGCCATACGGTCTTATCCCCATCACCCTGACGAATCGTTTCGACCAGGTACATCCCGGTTTTTTTGTCGAAATCAATCCGGCTAATCCTTTGCTGGAATCTCAGGTTGGACAACCGCCTGGTTGCCCACCTGCAGTAATCATTATATTCCTTTCTGGATATTTGATTGTTTTCTAATATCGCAAAACGCAACAACCTATCCCTGGATTGGAGATAGGATAAAAAACTAAAGGAATTACATGGGTCAACCAGGGTAACGAGGTCAGCGTAAAATGGCACCTGCAGCCCGGAATGGTCCAATAAAAGTCCGGGGTGCCAGTTGAAATCTGTGGCCTGGTCAAACATCAGGGCGGACAAGGGGAGCTCTTTGGATAGCACGGCAAGCCCAAGATTAAAGGGCCCGATACCAATCCCGATCAGGTCAAGGGGTTGCTGAGTTTCCATCATTCAATTTATTTTGTTCAATGGATATGGATGGAAATGGGATGACCAATCATGATCAGGGAGTAAGCCATCCAGATCTGATCCTGTCCACAGCCATACTGATTCCAAATACCGGTATATTGATCAATACCACACATACCAGGGAACTGGTCATGCCGAGCCTGTCATATCCGATAATCCCCAGCATCCAGAAAACCAGAATCCACTGGATAATATAGATCTGGGTAATATGCCTGCTCAGATAAAAGACACCTTGGAATATCCGGTTAGCCGGCACAATGACAATACACCAATGGCAGAGATATAGCCAGACCAGCACGATACCGGAATGGATCAGGGTGTCGGCAGGGCCCATCCGGTAAAAATCCGGAGATGCGGCCAGGAAAGGAACCTGTTTCAGTCCGATTCCCAAGACCAACAGCAAGGCTCCGCAAAGCAGGAAAGGGCTGAAAATGGGTTTTTTGACTGCCAGCCATTCGCTGCAAGCCAGCCCGATCAGGGGAAAGGCCAACCATGGAAATACCGGAAAGAATTCGGTCGGACCCATACCCCAGAGCAGGTTGCCCGGGTATCCGATCAATGAAGGAGAATCGGGCCTCCAGAGAAGGGGTGCTGCCAGGGTTACCCCGGCGGCCAGCAGGGCAGCCCAAATCCGGAAATGGGGTAATTGCCGGATCAGGTAAAGGATGATGATTGAAATGGCTGCCAGCTGCAGGATATCTCCCAGACCAAATAATTGCAAGTAAGCCCTTGGGCCTCCGGAAATCCCATAATCGGTCAGCAATTTGGATGGGATGAATCCTAAGGACAGGGGAATCAGGAATTTCAGGATATTGAGCAGGTAAGCCAGCCCCAGCAGTTTTAGGGCTCGGGTTAGGGCTAGGGTCGACCCAGGTTTGGAAAATAACCCATAGGACAACCCCATCAGCCACATGAAAAGCGGGGCTCCGGGTCCTTCCGCTAAAAAGGCAAGAACGATTCCCAGCAGAGAATGGTGTACGGCAACTGTGCTATAAATAAGAACGGCATGCACAGGAGCCATGATAAAAACGGTCATTCCCCTGGCCAGATCTATTTCTCTGATTCTCATGGTTTACCGGTTAATTCATGAGAGACGGTGCAGGTTTCCAGATAATGACTCCGGCGGAGCAGGAATAAATTGGCCTGTTTATCTGATAGCCTGACCTGTTGAACTAACTGGAATCCGGCCCGACGGATAACCAGGTTGGCTGCCCGGTTTTGGATATCCGGCTCACCGATCACATTTTCCACCTCAGAGAATGAAAAAAGATATTTCAGGGCTGCGCGGAGCACCTGAACAGTCAGGTCGGGATAATTTTTCCGGTTAGGGCACATCAACAGGTGAATGCCATAATCTCCGGTACCGGCCGGATAGTGGAGGGAAATTTCTTCACCGAATGCCCGGTAAACATCCAACTGGCAAACGGGTTTACCGTCCAGCAGTCCAAGATAAGGGTGGGCATCCAGCCTGGATATCATTTGGAAATACCATTGGCACAGGGTATCTACCGGCATATCCATCTGCCAGAACCTGCGTGCATATTCCAGCTGTGTCCAACGGTGAATTAAGTGCATATCATCCGGAATGGCCAGTGATCTAAGGGTAAATACATGCTTCCCCTGAAATAAGGGGAACCGGAAGGGTCTGGCAGGCTTGCAGGGTGTGCCCTGAAAAATAGTGAACATAAGATAGGAAATGATGCCACCTCTATGGTAATTTTCCGGGGATTTTGTATTTTCAAGCCTGAAAACCCTGTATGAAATGGTATATCTGCGCGGTGAAGTTCCAGTCTTCTCAATGCTTCCTTTTACTATTCAGGGATTATTATTTATGAAAGACGGATAAAATATGGCATTCGAGTTACTATCTGATGAAAACAGAGAGATCCTTTATTCCCCCTATTGCCTTCCAATCCACCAGAAATTCCTGGTCCCGGGATCCAGATCCTATGCTGCCATAGGATCATTTGGCAGTATGCTTTTCCAGGAACTGGAAGGGAGCGATTTCCAAATTCACTACAGCAATTACCTGCTGAAGGAGCGTGCTGCCTTTAAGGCAAGGTCAGAATATGCCCTGGTGGAATTGCAGTTCTGCATGCACAGCGACGAATTTTACAACTTGTCCGGAATAGGGGAGGTATCCATGAAAAAATATCATTATAATATCACCTATATCCCTTTCACGGAAAACAGGGTAAGCTTTTCCAACCGGAGATATTGTACTTTTGATGTGCATTATTCATTGGATTTCCTGCATCGCTTATCTCCCCATTTTCCTTTGCTTTCCGCTTTCCTGGAGAAAATTGACCATCAGGTAGCCGCACAGATCTGTCCTCAGGCCAACCCAGCCACAGGGGACATGCTGGCTATTATCCGTTCGGTGCTTCAGTGCAGACTGGAAGGCCCGATGAAAACTTTATTCCTGGAATCCAAGGTCAAGGAATTGCTGATCCGGGCACTGGAGCAATATAATTTTCCGGCACCGGCCCCAGCCTTGAATCTCAGGCCCTATGAAGTGGAACAGATCCGGCAGGCCCGTGAACTGCTGATGCAGGGAATGGAAGAACCCCTGACCATCAAGGAACTATCCCGGAAGGTGGGGATCAATGATTACAAGTTAAAAAAAGGCTTTAAACAGGTTTTCGGTACGACATTATATGGCGAGTTCCGGGAGGAAAGAATGAAAAAAGCCCTCCAGTTATTGCAGGATACGGATCAGTCCATCGGAGAGATCGCCTTTAGTACAGGGTATAAAAGTTTATCCAATTTCAGTATTGCCTTCCGCAGGAGGTTTGGATACGCCCCCAGTTATTTCCGTAAAAAACCCTGAGATAATCCCCCGAAAGAAATAAATGCTCCCGCAAAAGGAAATAAAAAGGAATGATCATTCCGATATTTACATCCTTACATCAAAACAAAATACCGTCCTAATCATTCCTTAAGCATGGCCTTCGATCCGAAACAACGAAGGGCGGTAAATTTTCAAATAGTTTTTTAATAAGCTATTTCAGCAGCTTTAATGATATTGAGTTCGCGCGCAGAACCGACAGGGGTAACCGAAAACCTGTAGAAAAGAGTAGGTTATTTTTTCATCGTTTTTTCAGGTTATTTTTTGAGCCGACAAAAGTAACCAATCGTTATGAAAAGAATCAAAATGCCATTAACTGTTCTGGCAGTTTTTTTCGGAATAGGCGCAGCTGTTGCATCCAGGGTGAATGCAGCTACGCCTCCGGAAACCTTTGCCTGGGATCAGTCCACCAGCCAGTGGGTGAATGTCACAGGTCAGACCGAAGGGGTGGATTACAATTGTAACCTTTCCCAGAATATCTGTACCGCACAGTTCACAAACAACGATCCGATCCATGGCAGGATCATTCCTTCCAGTGAGGTGCAGGGGGATTATCAGAACCTGGATCAGTAAAAGTAAAGCCTGAAGTCCAGCACGCTGTGTTGCGGAATTGCGGGTAATATCTCCGGGTAATCTGGTGCAAGAGGCCTCTTCGGGAGGCCTCTTGCTATTTATTTGGCACGTACTTTTCCGGTATCCATTGCAGGTAGGCTGGTATCCATGCTTTTCAACAATTCACTGGCCTGACTGGTCTTGCTAAACTGACTTTGCATCTGTTGCATCTGCTGAATCAGATACTGGGAAGTCTGCTCATCCTGCTGCAAGTCGGAAGATTGGTCATCAGGGGACAATGACTGAAAGTAATCAATCTGCTGCTGGCAATCCTGTATCACCTGCCCGGCAATCTGCTCTGCCTTCGCAGTATCCCCAGCAAGGTAATAGCCATAGACAATCTGCACTGACGTGAAATCATGCGCATTATTGGAAGAGACCATACCATATGGAAAATCCTGCTGCAGCATGTTGCTGTCGCAATAATTGAGCGCATGGAGCGCACTATCCTTTTTTCCTTCTGCTGCAAGGGCAATCCCCAGTTTGGCAAAAGCAGACCGGATAATCAGCAATTCCCGGCGGTTGGGTTCATCGAAATAAGTGCCAGGCCGCTGGGCTCCCCCAAACCTGAATTTAGTCAACAGATTATGGTACATCAGCGTGGTATTCACCGTTCCCAGGCCAGGCATGGCTGAATTGACGGGATCCTTATAAGGGACCAGGCGGTAGGAAAGTCCATCTGTTTCCAGATAATCAGTCAGCCCCATGGCAATTGGAGATCCTGTAAAATAAATCGGGCGCTTCCAATGATTGGAAGCAATGATTTCCAGTTCCAAAAGATCATTTTTTTCATACACATTCTTTTTCCAGGTAAAAGGCACTTCGGATACCACTTTGGCTGAATCAGCAAGAGGTACGGTGCCATTTTCCAGGACTTCGGCTTTATCTACCGGGATATACATGTTCTGGGTGGGCATATAATTTAACATCTGATCCCCTGCCTGTATCTTGCTTTTGGGGTCATCATTCCCCACAAAATTCATCACATCATTGATGTTGAAAAATTTATCCTTCGGTACCACACCAGGGTAATAATATACATAGTCCCTGGTTGATCCCTGATATTTTTCCGGGCTCCAGTCACAGGGTACCGGATCGCTTTGATTGATTTTCTGGCGGAGTTCGTCCATATACCAATCAGTGCCAAGCAGGCTGGTATTGATGATCCGGATATCGGGTCGGATTCCTTCCACTTCCTGGGCATACCAGAGGGGATATGTATCATTGTCACCCATGGTGAACAGGATGGCATTCTTGGCACAGGATTCCAGGTAATCAGCACCAGTATCCCGGGCCAGTGTTTTTTGATGACGATCATGGTCATTCCATTCCTGGGAAGCCATTAAAACCGGCACCGCCAACAGACAAATGAGCCCCGCAGTAATAGCAGCAGTTTTGCCGGATAGTTTCTTTTTAAGTGAATCATAAATGAAAAGCACCCCAAGCCCGATCCAGATGGCAAAGGCATAAAAGGAGCCCACATAGGAATAATCCCTTTCCCTGGGCTGCGGTCCAGCCTGATTGAGATAAAGAATAATGGCAATACCGGTGAAGAAGAAAAGTAAAAAAACCACCAGGGCATGCCGCCGGTCCCGTTCAAACTGAAAAAACAAACCCAGCAGGCCTAGTAGCAATGGAAGCATGAAAAGCCGGTTATGGGCTTTATTATCTTTCAGGCTGACCGGCATTTTGCTCTGATCACCCAGCCGCAAATTGTCCAAAAAAGGTATCCCCGTGATCCAGTTGCCGTCCCTGACATTCCCCAATCCCTGCAGATCATTCTGCCGTCCTGAGAAATTCCAGAGAAAATAACGCAGATACATCCAATTAAGCTGGTAGCCTAAAAAGAATTTCATATTATCCCCGAATGTCGGCGTATCCGAAGGCCCCAGATTCAGGTAGCTTTTATAATAATCCACATGCCCCTGGGAATTGTCATTATCCCAGACCCTGGGGAAAAGGTGAAGATCCGAAGGGAGATATTGTAATTCATATTTCTGGCCAACCACATCATACTTATTATC
The DNA here is from genome assembly GCA_035533815.1 of Chitinophagaceae bacterium. Classification (GTDB taxonomy): domain Bacteria; phylum Bacteroidota; class Bacteroidia; order Chitinophagales; family Chitinophagaceae; genus JANWKA01. The sequence continues at coordinate 2,958 of DATLTB010000065.1, read as the reverse complement.
CTTTTCATCCTTTTTATATACGTTCCCTTCGTTCACGGTACCGGTTACCTGAGAATTAAAATTCTGGCCAAATAGCACAGGCCATGTGCCATACTGGGAACGGTCCAAATAAGATACCAGGGTGATGGGATTGTTCACATCCTGCATATTGATGGCGGGATGAGCATTGGCCCGGATAAGTATGATGAAATAGGTGGAATACCCGATCAGGATAAAAGCGAGACATAGTAAACCCAGGTGCAGGAAATATTTGCCATGTTTTTTAGCCCAGCGTAATCCCAATACTATAATCAAAATGATCAGGACAATACAGGTCCAGGAACCAGAATTGAAAGGGAGCCCAAATCCATTGACAAAAACAAGGTCAAATGCCCCAATAATCTTGACAGTATCCTGAATGATCAGGTTTTGTATCACTACGGTGATCAGACAAGCCAGCAAAAAGGCGACTAAGGTCCCCTTGACGGACACCTTATACCTTCTGAAATAATAGGTCATCACGATGGCCGGAATGCTGAGCAGGCTAAGCAGGTGCACCCCGATAGACAATCCGATAAGGTAAGCAATGAATACGATCCACCGGTCGGCATGAGGCTCATCTGCTTCATTTTCCCATTTTAAAATCGCCCAGAAAGTCATGGCAATAAACAGGGGAGATACCCCCCAAACAATACCCTCCACAGCAGAAAACCAGAAAGAATCCGAAAAGGTCAGCGCCAGTGCACCCACAGCCCCGGCAGCAATGATCGCGATCGTCTTCTCAGTATTTATTTCCTCACCTGGTTTGACGATTAGTTTTTTGGCCAGGTGAGTGATACTCCAAAAAAGAAACAGGATCGTGAATCCGCTACTCAAGCTGGATAAGGTATTCACTTTCAATGCAGCTGTATTAGGGGTTCCGCCAAGCAGGATAATGAAAATCCTCCCCAGCAGGATGAACAGGGGAGCTCCGGGAGGATGTGATATTTGCAATTTGTACGCACAAGGGATGAATTCACCACAATCCCAGAAACTCACTGTAGCTTCCCGGGTAAGCAGGTAAACCAGGCAAGCGATCGCACAGATTATCCAGCCTGCAATTATATTGGTCTTCTTGAAATTCATAAGCGGGTATTAATTATGGGCAAAAGTATAAAACATAATGAATGTCAAATATATATATTTCAGATTTAACTAACTTTTGGCAGCCTGACTTTACACAATAATCCTATTAATGACCATTTAAGTCAAACCACTTAGTCCAATTCAAACTCTATTCGGATCGTTTGATAAAGTAGCCGGGTCTGGAAAAAACTTTCTTTCTTAGTTTCCTCCCTTCCCATCTGATGCAGCCCAAACAAACCGGCTGCATTTCCTTTGTTTATGGCAATTTCCAGATATCCCGCCGCATTGAACAAGGCCAGTTTATCCCCTTCCGGTTCATCAAAATAACTCTCACTGATTTTGGAAATATATTCATCACGCATCACATAAATCCGGAATCCGCGGCCTTTCCGCTGCTCTTCAAATTGGTCCCGGGTGATGTTTACTACTACATTTTCAAATTGATCAATATAAATGATTTGACCCTCCATCCAGTCCTTGCTGAGGGATGGCAAGATATTGGTTCGGATCAACATGTTTTCCGGGGGAGTACCCAAAGTATTCATATCCGCGCCCTGTCTGAGGCGATATGCAGCGGTTGCAAATAATTGGGTCACCTGAATAATATTCCTTTTTACCCCCTTTTCAGCATCCAATTGAACAACCTGCTGAGGTACCCCATCAAGTATCATGGAAATCAATCCGTTATCGGCACAGAAATAATACTGTTCATTTTGCCGGGCAAGCAGGAAATGATGGGATTTGCGGTCAAAAAGGTTAATCAGGATAAAATGACAGGTTTCAGATGGGAAATAACTAAATGCACTTTTACACTGATAGACTGCTTGAGGAAAATTGAATGGAGGCACCTGGTGGGATATGTCGACAACCAAGGAACCCGGGCATAACTGATGCAGCTGGCCTTTGATGGCCCCGATAATATAATCTTTAAGTCCTATGTCAGAAGTCAGGGTAATTACAGCCATTGCCCGCAAAATTAATCAATGTGTCCGGAAGAAAATCATCAGGTATATACCCGTAAACTGGGAAAGCCAGAATCAAAAATTTAACTGGTTTAATGGGTTGTTAAATTATATTAAAAAAATGGAATTACTTCATGTAAGGTTTTCAGATCAGAGACCGGGATCTTGAACTGTTACCCGCGCATCATGATGAAAAGGAAAAAGGGCTGGGTTTGTTACCATACTGGTATGGGCATTATTTGTCTGATCATCCGGTTAACTTGATTGATTATCCATGTTTTGTTGAATAGTTCAGGGAATTAATTTTACCGGATGGAGTCATGTCGGGAAGGAAGATATTGCAAAAAAGAACCGGGTTGAAAGGGTTCGGGTTTTGTTTGTATATTTTCCGTTATGGAGGATCGCCAAACCGATACCTGTGGAATAATATGATCAGCCATAACCCTTTGTTGAATATGAGGCCGGGGAAATATCTGCTTGATTACCATTATTTCAATATTCCGGATTTATACCTGAAAATTGAAGGGGTGCCCCCGGGTATCCTTTATGTTTTCAGAATATTTAAACGGTCATCTGGAGTTTAAGTCTGAGTTAAAAATGAGAGCTAAAGGTTATCCGATGATAGATAATACTGATGACCAGTCAGCAGATTTTAAAAAAGCGCAAAGCCTAGTCTTCGACTATACCATATCCAGGCACCGTTAAAGCTGTATAGGATGGCCAGTTTACATTGTCCTGTACATAATGATTCTAACTCAACTTTCGCAGATAAAAATGTGGATAAATAAATAGAAAAAGTAGCATGATTTGTTTCATGAAGTTACTAAGTATCAGTAACTTACATGTACAATCAAAAAACAATATCATGCTACTGTCCAAAGATATAAAATCC
>DATLTB010000064.1:0-25198 GCA_035533815.1 Chitinophagaceae bacterium | reverse complement strand
AATTTCAAAAAAATGGTGAAAACTTTTTCAAAAGCAACGTTTTCTTGCTGACACTACCTAATTGTATTTTGCATAGATTAACCCTTATGGACCTTTCCATCATCATCGTCAACTATAATGTCAGATACTTTGCTGAGCAATGCCTTCATTCCATCTTAAAGGCATCCAAAGGTTTGAAGGCAGAAATATTCCTAGTGGACAACCGGTCCTCTGACGGAAGCCTGCCATACCTGCGGGGGTTGTTTCCCATGGTAAATTTCATTGAAAATGACAGGAATAAGGGATTTGGTGCAGCTAATAACCAGGCTGCAAGATCTGCAAAGGGCAGATACCTGCTGCTCCTGAATCCCGATACCCTGGTTCCAGAGGATTGCTTTGTCCATTGCCTCCGTTTCATGGATGAACACCCTGAAGCAGGAGCGCTTGGAGTGCGGATGGTGGATGGTAGTGGAAGGTTCCTTCCGGAATCCAAACGATCCTTCCCGTCCCCGCTCGTTTCTTTTTATAAAATTTCAGGCCTTGCCGGCCTTTTCCCGAAGTCTAAAATATTTGCCAAATACCACCTTGGTCATCTTAATGAATTCAAAAATCATCCTGTTGATGTACTGGCAGGGGCTTTCATGTGTGTACGCCGAGCTGTATGGGATGAAATAAACGGGTTCGATGAAGCTTTTTTCATGTATGGAGAGGATATTGACCTGTCTTACCGGATCCATCAGGCTGGCTATATCAATTATTATTTTGCGGGAACTACCATCCTCCACTTTAAGGGAGAGAGCACCAAGAAGGGGAGCCTGAATTATGTCCGGATGTTCTATATGGCCATGAGTATTTTCGCCCGCAAACATCTTCATAAGGGTCAGGCTGCCATTTTCAATATTTTCATACAGCTGGCTATCTGGTTCAGGGCAGCCATTGCCGCAATAAAGCGGATTTTCGATTATGTCCAGATGCCCCTGGTTGATTTTTTTGTCATCCTGGTCTGCCTGTTCCTGGTCAGACATATCTGGGAAGCCGATATCCTGCCCAATCAGGTTTATCATGACCGGATCTTATCGGTTATCCCCTTGATTTACATCACCCCAATGATTTTCATGCTCTTCTTCAGCGGGGCCTATGACAAAATAATCCGGGAAAGCAACATCATCCGGGGAGTGCTATATGGCACGGTGCTGATCATGGCTGTGTATGGGCTGTTGCCAGGTAACCTGAAATATCCATATGGGATGATCCTTCTTGCCGGACCTGCCATCATGGCTGCCATGCTGATCGTACGACGATTATTCAGGTACCTGGATCTGGGTAATTTTGAATACAGGAGCAGGCTTGCTCCCAATACCCTGATCGTTGGAACCAGGGAAGAAGCTGCAGAAGTAAAGCAGGTGTTTCAACAAACCGGTATCCAGCGAAATTTGGCGGGCACCGTTTGGCCTGAAGCGGGTTCCAGGGGTCACCGGGATTATGTGGGGAATGTTTCCCACCTCACAGCGCTTACAGAAATCTATAAAGCCGGTGAGATCATTCTTTGCACCGGGAAACTTAGCTTTAAGGATATTATTGCCTGCATGACCAGTTCTGGCCTGCCGGTAAGCTATAAGATCCATATCTGCGGCAGCCATTCCATCACCGGAGGATCAAACGGCAGCACGGATAATCATTATTATTCGCTGACGGATCATTTCCGGATAGCCAGCCCTGCCAACCGCCGGAACAAGCGGATCATGGATATGGGCTTTTCTACCCTGGTGTTCCTGACCCTACCCCTTCATGCTTTATTGGTCAGGAAATTCCGGATATTTTTGAACAATACCTGGGATGTATTCCGTGGCCGGAAAACCTGGATAGGGTATGTGCCCGGTGAAGATCCTTTCCGGGATGTCCTTCCCGAACTTCGCCCGGGAATAATCTCTCCCCTGAGACCCCTGGACGAGCAGGAAATTACTCCGGAAAACCGGCATCGGATCAACCAGTTGTATGCCCGCCAGTACCTGCTTTGGGAAGACATCCTGAATATGTTCCGGCTATATCCCTGGATGGAAGGGGTGCAAGTTCATACCAATCCTGATCCTGACAAGGGATAACCGAGTTCCCTTCCATGGGGGGACTTCTTCTTAAAGCAGAAAGCTACTTTTGTTGCTTTTATAAAAAGTTATATTTTCCCTGTTTCAAATCCGGGCTATGATCGCACCCCTGATATCAGGATTCATACTGGCCATCTGGCTGGCCATTTCAGTGGGACCCATCCTCTTTGCTATTATCAAATACAGTGTTATCAGCGGATTCAGGGCAGGCCTCCTCTTTGTGCTGGGAGTCTCTTTCAGTGATATCCTGTATGTGGTGCTGGGTAATTTTGTGTCCGCTTTCATTTATCTGCTTCAGGCCTATACCCGGCAGATCGGGATCGGGGGGGGACTGCTGCTTATCGGAATGGGGCTATACAACTTTTTCATCCGCAAGATCAGGCTGACATCCGGGGAAAAAAATCCAAAAGTGTATCTGGGGAAACGGGAATATCTCCGGATCTGGATTTCTGGCTTTGCCATGAATACCCTCAATCCGGGTGTCCTTCTTTTCTGGTTTACCATTTGTACCGGTAACAGTGCGATGAAGCTGAATTATAAGATTGTCCTGTTTTCCACCTGCTTGGTGCTCAATCTGGGTTCAGACATCATGAAGGTTTTCCTGGCAGACAAGATCAGGTATAAGCTGACCCTGAAAAATGTCAGTGTGCTCAACCGGATTTCCGCCCTTATCCTGGTTATCTTTGGAGTAATCATCCTTTGGAAGGTGCTCTTTGATCCTTCAAGCCTGGTAGGAGCCAGGTAATTCACCGGATCGTCCAGGTCTCATACCCTGATAACAGTTTATCCAGGTCCCCGGGACCTTTTCTGGCGAGAGCTTCCCCCAGCTGTTGTTCCAGCAGCGAATCGTATGTGGGTCTTGTGCTTTCAAATAGTACCCCGAATGGCCTGGGGAATCGCTCCTCTTTTCCAGGATCATCGAACATCCGGGAAAGGATGTGGGCCTTCACCGGATCTTTTTCATCATGAATCCAAAGATCATCCAGGCTGTATTGATCCCCGGGAATGACAATTTCCGGTTTAAGGCCGTCCAGTCTTATTCCCTTTTCCCTGGAAGCACCGAACAGCAGGGGTTTGCCTTGTTCCACAAAAAGGGTTTCCAGGGGTTTGGAGGTTTTTTCCGTAAAGATCTCAAAGGCCCCGTCATTGAATATATTGCAATTCTGGTAGATTTCCAGCAAAGAGGTACCCTTATGGGCATTCGTGCGCTTCAGCATCTCCTGCAGGTGTTTGGGATCCCGGTCCATGCTCCGGGCAACAAAGCCGGCATCTGCTCCCAGGGCAAGTGCCAATGGGTTGAACGGATGGTCGATACTGCCGAATGGCGTGGATTTGGTGATTTTATTCCTTTCCGATGTGGGGGAATATTGTCCTTTTGTCAATCCATATATCTGGTTATTGAACAGCATGATATTCACATCAAAATTCCTTCTCAGAATATGGATCATGTGGTTGCCACCGATAGATAATCCATCTCCGTCACCGGTCACAATCCAGACGCTCAGTTCGGGACGGGATGCTTTGAGCCCGGAAGCAATGGCCGTGGCCCTGCCATGTATGGAATGCAAACCATACGTGTTCATATAATAGGGGAACCGGGAGGAACAACCGATCCCGGATATAATGACAATATTTTCCCGGGGAATGCCCAGCCCGGGCATAACCGTCTGCACCTGTTTGAGTATGGAATAATCCCCGCAGCCCGGGCACCACCTGACTTCCTGATCCGTGGCAAAATCCTTTGCGGTCAAAGTTGGGGGCTGTACTATAGTATCCATGCGCAGAATTAATGTATATACTGGTCTGTAAACAGGCCAGCTGCAAATTTCGGCATTTATTATGGATTTTCCATACCTGACCCTTTGGCCGATTTCTTCAGGGCTTCCCAATATTCCGCTGCCCTTCGGGTATGGGGAATAACGATGCTCCCCCCGACGATACCAGCCACGGCAAATATCTCATAAAGCTGCCCTGTGGTGATTCCTTGTTCATGGCACTTTCCCAGGTGGTAGCGTACACAATCATCGCAGCGCAGTACCATGCTGGCCACAAGGCCCAGCATTTCCTTGGTGAGGGAAGGAAGCTCACCATCGGCATAGGCATTGGTGTCCAGGTTGAACAGGCGGTTGATGACCAGGTTCCCCTTATCCAGGATCAGGTCGTTCATCTTTGATCTGTATGCATTGAATTCATAGATGATATCGGGCATATACCTTGTTTTTTGATTTTTATGGGTTAAAATCAGGAAATGGGATCTTTCAGCCACCGGCTCATGCATAACAGGTCCTGGAAACTGCCATCGGGCTGGCGGATCATGCGGTCCCATTTGCCCATTTCCCGGAATCCGAAATGTTTATAGAGCCGGATAGCATTCTTATTGCCTGCAAAAACATGTAACTGGATCACCAGGATGACCGGATGCTCCATGGCCCAGTTCAGCATGACCTGCATCAATCTCCTGCCGATACCCAGGTTCCAGTACTGCCTGATCACCGTAATACCCAGCTCGCCGACATGCATCTGCTTTTTCGCCCTGGCCTGGGCTATGCTGAGGATACCAACCGCCTGCTGCCCGATCTGGGCTATCAGGAAAAGCTGATTGGGATTCTGTTCAAAAGGCCTGAGGAATTCCCTTTCCTGAGCTACTGTAAGTATGCGGACCTCCTCAGGGGAAGTAAGCAGAAAATCACTCTCCTCTACTGCCTGACGGAACATCTGCAGCAATAAAACGGCATCCTGCTCTGAGGCCTGACGAATAATGAGTTCCTCTGCGTTGGCCAGAAAATACCGGTGCATTCCCCAAATTAGGAAAACCTGGCAGCAGTTTTTAAAATATTAATCAAATCCGCTGATCCCCGAAATATCCCTGCAGCACAGCTGGTATCGCAATCCCCGCCTTATCCTGATTATTTTCCAGCAGGGCGGCCAGGATCCTGGGAAGGGCGAGGGAACTTCCGTTCAGCGAGTGCAGGAGCCGTTTTTTACCCCCTTCATCCTTGAAACGGATCTTCATCCGGTTGGTCTGAAAAGTTTCAAAATTGGACACTGAACTCACTTCCAGCCATTTTTGCTGAGCGGCGCACCAAACTTCGAAATCATAGGTCAGGGCGGAAGCAAAACTCATGTCACCTCCGCAGAGCCTGAGTATCCGGTAAGGCAATTCCAGCTGCTTCAGCAGTTCTTCCACATGACTAACCATTTCATCAAGGGCTTCATAGGAATGGTCCGGATGGGTGAGCTGCACGATTTCCACCTTGTCAAACTGGTGAACCCGGTTCAACCCCTTGACCTCTTTTCCGTATGAACCGGCCTCCCTTCTGAAACAAGGGGTATAGGCCGTCATTTTTACCGGCAGCTGGACAGCTTCCAGCACCTCGTCACGGTATAGGTTCGTCAGCGGCACTTCCGATGTGGGTATCAGGTACAATTTATCCAGGGGTACTGCATACATCTGGCTTTCCTTGTCAGGCAGTTGTCCGGTGCCGAATGCGGTGATTTCATTGACCAGGAGCGGAGGCCAATATTCCTGATACCCATGTGCGGTGTTATAATCCAGAAAGAAACTGATCAGGGCCCGTTGCAGCCTGGCCCCCCGTTGCCGGTAAACAGGAAAGCCGCTTCCGGTGATTTTGTTTCCCAGTTCAAAATCAAACAGGCCATATTTGAGGCCCAGCTCCCAGTGGGGCAGGGCCGGAGCTTCCAGCCGGGGTTTGACGCCCCCTTCCCGAAGGATTACATTGTCCGGGGCAGCACGCCCCTGGGGTACGGAGGAATGGGGAAGATTGGGGATCAGGACCAGGTGGTCCATAAGTTCCTTTTCCACCTTATTCAATTGTTCGGAAATCACCCCCAGGGTTATTTTCAGCGCTAGCGTTTGTTTCTTATTGCCTTCCAGGCCCTCCTGGTCACCTGCCTTGGCCAATTCCTGGGTCTGCTGGGATAGTTTGTTTTGGGCTGCCCTGTTCTGATCATACTGCAGGGTCAGCGCTTTGCGCTCATCATCCAGCCGGATAACCTGATCCACCAGGTTATTGCCGGAAAAATGCCTGACCGCCAACCGCTCTAATACCCAATCCTTGTTATCCCGGATGACATTCACCTGTAACATGTATCCTTTTTGTTGCAAAGATAACGCCTGCAGGGTTGGCATTTTTTACCCATATTTGATAAAAAATACACTTTTATGGACATGCAATTAATTACTACCTGCAACCAGCTGGAGGGGTATAAGATCATCAAATACCTGGGCATTGTGCGGGGAATAACCGTCCGCTCCAGAAGTCTGTTGGGTAACCTGGCCGGAGGACTACAGACCCTGGTAGGGGGAAAGATCACGATCTATGTGAAGCTTTGCGAGAATGCCCGCCAGGAAGCCTTCGAGCAGATGACTATCCATGCCGGACAATTGGGGGCAAATGCGGTTATTGCTATGCGCTATGATGCCAATGAAGTCATGAATGGAGTCACAGAAGTGCTGGCTTACGGCACCGCAGTGCAGGTGGAAGCCGTTACGGCTGCACGATGAGCCTCAGGGCAAAACCAAGATCACCGGGCTTTTGCTGCGGCAAATTGATGGTGAGGCCTTCCTCGTTCCTGGACCAGTCCAGTTGACCTGCATGCCCCAGCAGTCCAACCTGCAGAATTTTCCCGGGGTCTGTTTGGGAGTTTGTCCCCAGGGCTTTCACGGCCAGAGGATGGTTTGGCCAGCCCATAAAAAAAACATACAGTTTATTCCCCTTTTGCGTAAAGCGAAAATCCGATGGCCCCAGTTCGGGCTGCAGATTTTCATTGAAACTGGAGCTTTCCTGCGGTTTGGCGGATCCTGGCCCATAGCCATATATCTTCCAGGGAACAGTATCATACAGGGCTTCGCCATTCACCTGCATCCATGCGGTAATTGCAGCCAGTATCTGCAGTTCTGCCTCATCCAGCATCCCGGATGATGGCAGCGGAAAATTCAGCATGAGGTTACCATTGCGGCTCACGATATCCACCAGCATGTCAATAATTTTCTTGGGTGTTTTATAAATTGCCCGTACATCATAATGCCAGTTTCCGATGCAGGTATCCGTCTGAAATGGCCGGGGCCAGATTCCATCTACAACCCCCCGTTCCACATCCAGGACACAGATGCCAGCGGCTGCATCTTCCTGTCTTTTACTGGTATATACCGCCTGCGTCTTTTTTTCCTGCGGACCGGTGTGCTGATTATATAATTTGGCTACGATTTCCAGGCCCCGCTGTTCAAAGGGTATTGGGCCATCGCAATATAGCAAGTCGGGGCTGTAATGATCAATCAGGTCGCTGATGCGGATGAACCAGGCCTGTTTCCAGGCATCCGGTATACCAGTCTCATCCCAGCTGAGCTGGGTATACACAGTATGGACATCCTGGTATAAATCCTTATAGGCGGGGTTTGCCCCATCATAGGGAACTCCAGCCAGGGCTCCCAGACTGTCGCTTCCATGGCTGGTGGAAAACCATTTATAGCTGATCCACAGGTGATCACTGATCCCAAACTTCAGCCCGTGCCGCAATGCCGCTGTCCGGAATTCTCCCACAATATCCCGGTGCGGTCCCATGCGAAAGGCATTCCATTGATGGTGCCTGGAATTCCACATATCGAAATTATCGTGATGCACGCCCATGCTCATGAAATACCTGGCCCCGGCTTTTTTATATAAGCCGACCAGGTAATCCGGATCAAACTTTTCCCCTTTCCAGGTAGGTATGATATCCTTGAACCCGAACCTGGACGGATGACCATATCTTTTTAGGTGATACTCGTACTGGGCACTTCCCTGCATATACATATTGCGGGCATACCAGTCCCCATACTCCGGTGCGGACTGGGGTCCCCAGTGCGCCCAGATGCCGAATTTAGCCTTGCCAAACCATTCGGGGATCTCGTAGGCGGACAACGAAGTACGCGTTGCCTGGAAGGGTCCGGGACCTCTACTGAATCCCGGATATCCTGGAATTTGGGCCAGGGTTCTGGTAAAGGCCAGGGCGGGCAGTGATCCAGCCAGCATCCGGATCATATTTCTTCTGGAGATAGCCATTAGATGAACGGTCAGATTGAATATTCAGGATAGGTATTTGCCTACAATGGGCATCCTTCGGCCCACCCCGAAAGCCTTGACGGATACCCGGATCACGGGGCAAAACTGGTTGCGCTTGTACTCACTGGCATTCACCAGGTTCAGGATCCGGCTGACCAGGGCGGCATCAAATCCCGAATGGATGATTTCCCGGGGTCCCTGCCGCTTTTCAATATATTCAAACAGCACTTTGTCCAGCTGATCATATTCCGGAAGCGTATCCGTGTCTTTTTGTTCAGCCCTGAGTTCTGCAGAAGGTGCTTTATCCAGGATGCGGCCGGGAATGAGTCCTCCCCCCCTGTTCAGGTACCTGGCGAGGGCATAGACCTGTGTTTTATAAATATCTCCCAATACAGACAAGCCGCCGGCCATATCCCCATATAGGGTGCCGTATCCGGTGGACAGTTCGCTTTTATTGGACGTGTTGAGCAGGATATAACCAAACTTATTGGCGACAGCCATCAGCAAGGCTCCCCTGATCCGGGCCTGCAGGTTCTCTTCCGCCAGTCCGGTCGGAATACCCTGGAAATGAGTTTCCAGGGCAAGGAGAAATGCCTGGTTGATGGAGTCAATCCGGATGATTTCATAAGGATTGTCCAGGTTAGCGGACAAGGCCTGCGCATCAATGATGGCATGCTGGGAAGTAAATGGAGAAGGCATCAACAGGGCATGCACCTGTTTTTTTCCCAGCGCTTCTACCGCAAGGGCCAGGGTAACTGCACTGTCAATACCTCCGGAAGATCCGATCACCGCCTGGCTAAACCCCATTTTATTAAAATAATCCCGGATGCCCAGGATCAGGGCATCGTGTATCCCCGGAATATTCCGCTCCGGATCAAACCATTCGGGAATACCGGAGGCTGCCGCCCGGAAGCTTCGGTCTGCAGTTGTCCCTGCTGCATGCTCCTGGCTGAATACCCGGCCATCCCTTGTGAAATGGATGTCGATCCCTGCATAAGCTTCCTCAAAGCAGGGCAGTTCCTCCTGGATTTCCCCATGCCGGTCCAGCACCAGGGAAGCCCCGTCATATATGATCTCCGTCTGTGCACCTACCGCATTACAATATACCATGGGTAATCCATACTTCAACACATTGCGACGGATGATTTCGCGGCGGGTATCTTTCTGCAGGTAATCAAAGGGGGAGGCCGATATATTGATCATCAGGTCAGGATGCTGGTCCATAAGCTGGTCCATCGGGCAAATCCTGTACAGCGGATTATCCCCGAGGTTCCAGATATCTTCACAGATGGTCAGGGCAATTTTCACCCCCCGGAATTCCACAATATCCCAATGGTCAGCCGGTTCAAAATACCGGTTTTCATCAAAAACATCATAGGTGGGAAGCAGGGTCTTATGCACTACCTGCTGAACCTTCCCCTGGTGAAGCAGCCAGGCAGCATTGAACAGCCTTTTACCCTTCGGGGATGGATTGACAGCCGGGGCTCCAAGGATGACCCCCAGATCCCCGGTAAGGGCACAGATCTGATCCACCGCACTGCGGCAGGCAGCGATAAAATGGTCAAATTCCAGGAAATCCCCGGGAGGGTATCCACAGATGGATAATTCAGAAAAAACAGCCAAATCGGCGCCCCCCTGCCTTGCCTTTTCCATTGCCGCCAGGATCTTTCCGGTATTAGCTTCAAAATTTCCTATATGGTAATTCTGCTGGGCAAGAAATATTTTCATGAGAACCGGTCCTTAAATTTGGCTTGCAGGTCCCGGCCAGAATTACCGGTGTTCCCGAATTTCCATGGGCTTTGCCGATAATGCAGGTCTGGGAGGCATAAAATTACCTGAATACAGTAACAAAGTAGGGAATTAGTAAATAATTTTGGGTGTTCCGCGTTATTTTCATCCAGGCAAAAATTCGTTTTGAAAAGTTCCCGGTTACTGGCTTTCCTGCTGTTGATCCTCTGCGGAGGATGTCATAGCGGCGCTACGCTTCCCGATATCAGCAGGATCGAGCTAAGGGTGCATATCCGACGTTTTGATGAAGATCTTTTCCGGGTGGATAGCGATCAGGTATCATCCGGACTGCGGAAGCTCGGTAAGCAGTATCCCGTCTTTCTCCCGGTTTATCTTTCCCAGATCATGAATTACGGCGCTTATTCGGATACCAGCCGGGTCCTGGATCAGGAGTTGCAGGTCTTCTTAAAGGCAACGGAGATCATGGCACTGGAAGATACGGTAAAACGCCATTTTCCCAACCTGAATACAGAGGAAAGTCAGCTCGGGCTGGCCTTTCGGTACACCAAATATTATATTCCGTCCTTTCATCCTCCCCAGTGTGTAGCTTTCATTTCTGCCCTGAGCAATTATGGTGCGGTGACCGTGGATACTATACTGGGAATCGGACTGGATATGTTCCTGGGTCCGGCTTACCCATATTATGCCAAGGTATCGGACCCCTATCCGCATTATGCCATCCGTCAGTTTGCCCCTCAATATATCACCGCAGACTGCATGAAGGTGATCGAGCAGCAGCTTTTCCCTTCGGCCCTGGCGGGAAAACCCCTGATTTGGCAAATGATCGATAAGGGGAAGCAGCTATATTTTTTAGATCGGGTGATGCCCGGGGCTCCGGATTCCATCAAGATCGGATACACGGGGACTCAGCTGGCCTGGTGCCATTTCAATGAGCAGATGATCTGGCAGTATTTCATTCAGAATAACCTGTTGTATACCACGGATATGCAGGAGACCAGGCATTATGTAGGAGAAGGTCCTTCTACCAATGGTATGCCCGCTGGCTCGCCCGGTAATATTGGCAGCTGGATAGGCTGGCAGATCGTCCGGGCCTATATGTACCGAAAGCCACACACCACCTTGTTGAAGTTGATGAATTTAACAGATTACCAGCGCATTCTTGATGTGTCCCGGTATCGTCCGGGATAAATTAATAATAGGGGAATAATTGGGGTATTAATTCAACTTGAAAGGAACGACCATGTGGAATTCGGGAATTTTCACATCAAAAAGTTTTTTGTTATTCTGATTCTCCATTTGGTATGTCCCGAACATCTTCCCGATCTCGGTGCGTAAATTTGAACCGGATACATATTGGTAATGTTCACCGGGTGCAAGCAGGGGCTGAACCCCGACTACGCCTTCTCCTTCTACCTCCCGTTTTGACCCGTTGGAATCCAGGATATGCCAATGCCGGCGCAGCAGCCGGATAGGGAAGTTATTGTTGTTCTCAATGGTAATCCGGTATGCAAACATGAATTCACTGCCTACCGGGTTGGAATAATCCGGCTGGTAGAATGTCTCCACACTGATGGTAATGCCTGCTGTAATTTGTTTGACCATGATGAATCGAAGTAAATTTAAACAAATTTGCCGGCTTGGCCAATTGCCCCCCTCAGAGGGCAAAGGTCCTGGACAGGTTGAACCCCCATCGAAACTGCCCCTTGGCCCAGCTTGTGGTGTTGGAAGGAATGAACTGGTTCTCATAAATGGCTGTTGCATTGGTGAAAAGGATCTGGAACACATGTCCTCCGGTCTCTATTTCCCAGCCCAGTCCCCAGGGGTTGTAGAAATGCACTCCCTGACTGGCAAAATACTGGGTGCTTGCCGCAGTCCTCATCGGTATGAAATAATCAAGGACCACAGACTGATGGGCATTATACCTGTAGCGACCTCCCAGGCCGAGGGCAAATAAATTATTCTGATCTCCGTAGATCACATAATTTCTGCGTACAAAGGTCGGGGAGATTTCCAGGGAAAGCTGGTCATTGAATTTACGGGCGATGATCACTTGGCCAATAAAACTGAGGCGATCAGTCCAGGTACCGAAATAAGCATCCGCAAAAGTATCCTTACTGGCTGCCATGGTGGTGATCACTGCGTTCCCAAATAAGGTAACCGAAAGCGGCATGTGATTATCTTCGGTCTGCTCCAGCAAACGATATTTTAAGCTGGCATCCCAAAGCTGGGTCAGGGAATTTATATAGAGTGTCTTATTGGTCAGGGTGCTGGTGGTGACCACCGGGGAACCTTTGCAGCGGCCGACACCAATCATCAGGCGGTTGGAAATGCCGTAGTCAAAAGCGATATTGATGTCTGTCGCGTAATCAAATCCAAAAAGGGTTTTAACGCCCCCGTTGGTGCCGGCAATATCCCCGAATCTATGGTCCACGTAAAAGACCAGGTCATGCTTGGCTACTGTTTCCGTAGAATTGCTCAGCAGCAACCGGCTGGATTTAAAAGTAGCGATCACCGGCACATGCCTGGGCTGGAGGCTGGAATCCGGGAAAAGTTTACTCAGGTCATTTTGGGCCAAGGAAGACTTACCCGCACAAATAGCGAAGGCAAGCAGGCAGATCATTTTCATAATTTTCAGTTTTGAATTCCGGTATTGCAAAACTTAACTAGGAGCCAGCGGTCTGGACCGGGCTATATATGGCCATTACCGTCACCTGCACTACTTCCGCAATATTTTCAATGACCAGCCTGGGAATGGTGATATCATGATCTGACAGACGGACGTCAAATTTGGTGCTGGCCGTTATCTTCCCGCCTTTCACTTCCAGATTACCCTTTACGGTATATGCCCTGGTGACATTATGGATGGTAAGCTGTCCCTGAATGGTGACCGGAAATGTGCCATCCTTCGACAAATCCGGGATGTCTACAATGGTTCCCTTGAACTGGGCATAGGGGTATTTATCACTTTGCAGGTAATCCTCATTGAAATGCTCCTGCATCAGGCTGTTCCTGAATTGAAATGTACTGATCAGGACTTTGAAAAACACCTCTCCCGTTTTGATGTTCATGGCGGAAACTGCCTGATTGGAAGTGGCAGAAATGTTTTCAATAGGTCCTGATGAAAAAAACCCCAGCTGCGCATTCCGCGTGATCCATACATCCTTATTCTGTCCAGCAGCTGCCAGGCTGAGCCCGGATAATAAAACCCCAATCAAATATTTTTTCATGAATGCCCATTTAGGTTTTTTTATACCCGGTTGATCCCAGCCCCTGATTAACCACCAGATTGCTTGCTTTTTTCCGGGTTGCGAAAATAAGGGAATAGTCCGGTAAGCCGGTATGCTGAGGCCATATACCGGCCTGAACAGGTAAAGATTCCTTTCTCTCCAAAATCACTGGCACCGTTCACCAACGGTAGTTTAATGATATATACACCCCGGTACTGATCAGTTTGACCCGCCCATATCCGATACCTGAAAGGGGCAACTTGGCGAAGGGTTCCACCTGCCAGGAAAACCGGTCGTTCAGCTGATGTTCAAAACCGACAGATAGGTTCAGTATACTCAGGGGATGGTCATCCCGGTCTTTTATCCCCCAGGATTCGTTGCGCTGAACCCCGGCATTATCATAAAGGAACGTGTAATTTTCCTGGTGCATCCAGTATGATGAAATTCCTGACTCTGCAAAAAACCTCGATTTACCGCTGCTCCATACATTATACCGGATATTCAAAGGCAGATCAATGACCTCGCAGCTGGCATCAATCTGACTGAGATTCGGGTTCAGGGTACTGTAATCCTTTGGATGGTACTGCGAAGGGAGTGCCCGGTAAATCTGTGTGGAATAGATTAACCCGGCCTCCAGTTGCCATCTACCAGAAAGGCTGTATCCGGCCAGGACACCCAGGTAACCCCCCGGATGGCTCCAAAGGCTGGCATCCACGAAATCCAGTCCGGGGCCGGTAACCAGGCTCAGGTGCCATCTCCGGGTGGAAAGCCCGGCTTTTTTCCCTGAGGCTGAAAATACCGGCAGTGGCCCAGGAAGCACCGGTGAAATCCCAGGTACTGAGAGTCCTTCCCCGAACGTTTGATGCATTGGGGTCAGTTCAGGAAATCCGCTCTGGGCTGCCCGATGTAAAGCAATGACTGCAATGGACCGTCGATTTTCCGGGGATGATGGGCCTGGATTGCCCCTGGCTGCACTTCGGGATCCAGTCTGATTGACCGGCCCCGTTTGCTGATCCTTGGCCGCAGATGACTTGGCTGGAAGCAGGGGAGCTTTTAAAGAAGGTATCTTGGATCGGGTGCCGGTTTTAACCAGGTAATGGGCAGGGGGCTGATCCCTAATCCGATGAACCCAGTATCCTCCTGCAAGGAGAGCAAGAATAGCGACCGGTATGATCCAGAACAAATACTTTCTGTAAGCCTTCTTCGGAGATTCAAGGTCCAGTATCCGCTCCATTTTCACCCAGGCATCCGGATCCCTGGGTGGAATGAAATGTTCAGCCGCTTCCCGGAAACGCCGGTCCATCTCTTCATTGGTCATATCTGACAAAGGTTCGCTCATCAATCCTTTTTAATTTTTTTCTCAGCGATTCCCTGGCCCTGGCCAGATTGGATTTGGAAGTGCCTGATGAAATTCCCAGTTTTTGGGCGATTTCCTCATGGTCAAACCCTTCGATAACATATAGGTTGAACACCGCCCGGTAAGCCGGTGACAGTTGCTGCACCAGGGAGATCAGGTCTTCATAAGCCAGGGTTTCCAACGGGCCAGCAATCCTGTTTTCCAGGGCTGCCTGATGTCCCAGGATATCTTCCAGGTGGGGGAACTTCTGCTGTGCCCTGAAATGATCAATGGCCGTATAGACCATTATTTTTTTAATCCAGGCCTGCAGGGGAGGCAACACCTGTCTGCTCCGGTCGTCCACCCTGAATTTCCCGACATTCCTGAATATTTTGACAAAACCATCATTAAGTACTTCCGTCGCATCTTCCCGGTTCCGGGTATACCGCATACAAATCCCCATAGCATAGCCGAAGAAAAAGTCATACATTTTTTGCTGACTTTCCCTTACCCCGTGCTGGCAACCTTGCAGGATGCCTGCTATTTGATCCTCAGCAGACGGCACTCAGTACTTGATATTAATTCCCTGTTTTAATCAATTCCCTGTTTTAATCTATAGAACGTACTAAACTTCCAAAAGGTTGCCCAATTTTAAGTTCCCATTCCTTCATTTCCAGGCCTCGAGTATCTGCCGGGCATGGTCCCCGGTGTCGGGTTTGGAAATGATATGGTGTATGGTTCCTTTTTCATCGATCAGGAACGTGGTCCGATGAATGCCCATGAATTTATGGCCAAAAAGCTTTTTTTCACCAAATACCCCGTATGCATGCACAATCTGTTGATCAGTGTCAGCAATCAGGCGGAAAGGCAGTTCATATTTTTTCCCGAATTTGCGATGGCTCTCCGGATCGTCCATGCTCACTCCGAGGACTTCAAATCCCTCCTTTTTCAGTGTTTGGTAATTATCCCGCAGATTACAGGCTTCTGCGGTACAGCCAGGAGTATCGTCCTTGGGATAAAAGTAAAGCACGACCTTCTTTCCCCTTAAAGCGGTCAGGGAAACTATTTTCCCGGACTGGTCCGGGCCGCTGAATTCCGGTGCCTTATCCCCAGCTTTCAGGTGAGTCATAAAAAATTTGTCTTTTAGCAGGTGAAAAAATCCCAGGTTGATCATTTGTTTCATCAGCTGTTTTTTATCTCCCGGGAAACCTTAAAACAGTTCTCTACTTAGATCAGCCCCACAAGATGCCATCCCCTTGCATCCATTTACCGAACTCAAAATTACTGAATTTTGCCGCCCCCCGCTTCTTGTTACCTTTGCTTCAAACAGCCCTATGTCCTTACAGGCCGAACACCTGACTAAAATATACGGAAAGCAAAAAGCGGTTGATGATATCTCCTTTATGATCGGACAAGGGGAAATTGCCGGATTCCTGGGTCCTAACGGAGCCGGCAAATCCACTACCATGAAGATCCTGGCCGGGTGTCTGGACCCGACCTCAGGGAAGGCTGAGGTCTGCGGTTTTGATGTGGCCCATCAGTCTATGTCCGCCCGGAGATGTGTCGGGTACCTCCCTGAATCCAATCCCCTGTATCCGGAAATGTACGTGAGAGAGTATCTGAAATTCAATGCCCGCTTGCACAGGTTGGGAAAAAATTCCGAAGCCAGGATCCTTGAAATGATTGAGTTGACCGGACTAGGGCCTGAATGCAAAAAGAAAATCGGTGCCTTGTCCAAGGGATACCGCCAGCGGGTGGGGCTCGCCCAGGCCTTGCTGCATGATCCCCAGGTGCTGATCCTTGACGAACCGACTTCCGGGCTCGACCCAAACCAACTGGTGGAAATCAGGGCCCTGATCCGCAGACTCGGAAAGGATAAAACAGTTTTGCTGTCCACCCATATCCTCCAGGAAGTGCAGGCACTCTGCGACCGGGTCATCATCATTACCCGGGGCAGGATAGTTGCAGATAGGCCGCTGGGAAGCCTCCAGGATAATGCAGACAGCACCCATACCATTCAGGTGGAATTTTCCGGAATCGTTCCGGCCGGGGGTCTGGAAGGAATTTCCGGAGTGGAGACCCTGCAGCAGGATGGTCCCGGGAAATGGACCTTTACTGCCCGCGATCCGGATACAGCCCGTAAAAACCTTTTGCAATTTGCTTTGCAAAATAACCTGAACATCCTTTCTTTGCAAAGCAATTCCAGAAGCCTGGAGGATATTTTCCGGCAACTGACCGATACCCGTTGATCAACCTGAACGCTAAATGAATCCCCATGAATATTATTGAAGGTATTTATTCCAGGCAGATCCTGGACAGCCGCGGCAATCCCACTGTAGAAGTGGATGTGATCACCGACGGCGGCATTGCAGGGAGGGCCGCTGTCCCTTCAGGAGCTTCCACGGGGATTCATGAGGCGGTGGAGCTCAGGGATAACGATAAAGCGGTTTTCCAGGGAAAGGGCGTCCTGAAGGCGGTTAATCATGTCAACGAAATCATCAGCAAGGAGCTGGATGGAATGAATGTTTCAGATCAGCCGGCCATTGACCAGGCCCTGATCCGCCTGGATGGCACAGAGAACAAATCCAGGCTGGGAGCCAATGCCATCCTGGCGGTCAGCCTGGCGGTGGCAAAAGCTGCGGCACAGGTGGCCGGCCTGCCCCTGTTCCGCTATATCGGAGGAGTCAATGCCAGGGTATTGCCTGTGCCGCTGATGAATATCCTCAATGGAGGAGTGCATGCAGACAATAAAATCGATTTCCAGGAATTCATGATCGTTCCCCTGGGTGCGCCGGATTTCCCGGAAGCCCTCAGGTGGGGGGTGGAAGTATTCCATACGCTGAAGTCCGTCCTGAAAAAAAAGGGGTATTCCACCAATGTAGGGGACGAAGGCGGTTTTGCCCCGGATATCCAAAGCAATGAAGAAGCCATCGAAACCGTACTTGAAGCCATTATTGCAGCAGGCTACCAGCCCGGGTCCGAGGTGGCCATTGCCCTGGATCCTGCCGTCAGTGAAATGTATGCTGAAAATGATAAACTGTATCATTTTCGCAAGTCCGGAGGCAAAAGCCTGTCTTCGGAAGGTATGGTGTTGTTCTGGGAATCCTGGTTGAAAAAGTATCCCATTATATCCTTAGAAGACGGAATGGCGGAGGACGACTGGCTGGGATGGCGGCATTTAACAGCTGCCCTGGGCGGAAAGATTCAGCTTGTGGGGGATGATTTATTTGTCACGAACACGAAACGTCTGCAAAGAGGTATCCAGGAGGGGGCGGCTAACAGCATCCTGATCAAAGTGAACCAGATTGGTACCCTGACGGAAACCATTGAAGCCGTGCAGCTGGCGCAGCGGAGCGGATATACCACCATCATGAGCCACCGGTCAGGAGAAACGGAGGATACCACCATTGCCGACCTGGCCGTCGCCCTGAACTGCGGTCAGATCAAAACCGGCTCTGCGTCGCGGACTGACCGGATAGCCAAATATAATCAGCTCCTGAGGATCAATGAAATACTGGGATCTGAAGGAATTTTCCAGACCACGATGTTCCGGAAGAAATAACTCCGGACCCCTGTTCAGCTCCTGTTCCTTCCCTGGAACCATCCAGGCAACCGCTGCTTAACTGCAATGGATGTCATTTTACCTGCCTTGCCCAGTGCCGGCAGCCCGACTAAAGACCAGGCCTGCCCCCTGGAAAAGGACCCGGGGTACCTGATCAATCCCCCCTCCATAAATACTGAATTTTGATTATTGCTTCCGTTTCCCAGCTGTGATATTTTTACCCCGAAAAGCCCAGGGCTTTTTATGATACCTGGTCCGGTTCCGTTATGCAGTTGGCTGTCCTGCCCGGACGCGTGGTACTATGAAATGGGGTAGATGAACAGCCTATAAACTTTAACTGGGGCCCGACTTAAAGGTCTGGATAGTATCCCCAGGTTCGTCGTCATCAAATGGTCAAGGATATGAAATCTTTTTTTTACAACCCCATATTGATTTTTGGGCTGATCGCAGGCAGTGTGTTAGCCGCTTCCAGCCAATCCCGGTTTGCTGCAGGCTTTATCTTCAGATATGGCAGTGCAGGAATTTCCCCGAAAACAGGTTTTTATGAGGGCTACCCGGTCAGCTTTACCGACAAGCCCACTTATTTAGTCGGGCTGATTACCCATTTCCCCCTCACCGGACCATTAAGCTTGCAGCCTGCATTCTACCTTTCCATATTAAATTACGATGTGGGGAATAACACCAACGGACATTTTTCAATTGCAGTTCTCTACCTGAAAATACCCGTTGATCTGAAGTACGATCTTTCCGCCGGACCTGGAGATTTATTATTTGGGGCCGGACCTTATTTCAGTTATGGTTTAGTCGCCAGCGCAGGCAGTTCCAGTGGGCTCAAAGCTCAGTTTGGCAACCAATCAGGCGATGTAGTCAGGAGGGGAGACTTTGGTTTGGATATCAGGGTGGAATATGTATTCCATTTGGGTCTTTTCCTCTCAGGAAATTACGACGTTGGTCTGGAGAATGTTTCTCCTTCCTTGAGCCCCGGAACAATTAAAAATCATTTTGCAGAAATTGGGATTGGGGGCTTTTTCGGATGGAGAGGAAAGAAGGGTGGCCGCTAAAATCCATGACCAGGAAAAACTTTACTGAAAAAACAATCTTCAGTCAAAGCGGTTAACTGCCTGAAATCAGCACGGTCGCAAAGGCCATTACTCCTTCCTCCCTGCCGATAAATCCCATTTTTTCAGTAGTGGTTGCTTTGATGGATATGACTTCTGCGGGAAGATTCATGGCTTCGGCAATGGCCTGCTGCATGGCCGGAATATAGGGTTTGATCCTGGGTTCCTGCAGGCAAAGGGTAGTATCCAGATTGATGACCCGGTATTCATGCTGAGTGACCAGTTCCATGGTCCTGACCAGTAAGATCAGGCTGTTAATATCTTTAAAGGCTGAATCCGTGTCCGGGAAATGATCCCCAATGTCTCCCAGGTTCGCTGCACCCAGCAGGGCATCACAAATGGCATGCAGCAGCACATCCGCATCACTGTGTCCGGCCGTTCCCAGGTGGTGGGGGATGCTGACTCCGCCAATGCGCAAAGGCCTGCCCTGTACCAGGGTATGGAAATCCACCCCGGATCCTATCCTCAAATCCATGACAAACAGTTTGTCGCAGGGGAAAAAATGGTAACTTCTTTTTTCAAATTTGCCGGGTCAGAATGAGGCATTGGTGGCCGGATTGTTGCCCGATTTATTGATATCGAAAAGCAGGGAGAACCGCAGGGTATTGGAAAGAGGATTGCGTTCGATTCCGTTCCCTGAGGGGACCAGGTAGGAAAAGTTAAGCCCGAATGAATTGTATTTCAGGCCCAGGCCCAGGGTGAAATATTTGCGGTCACCTTTGTATTTGGATTCATTATAATATCCCGCACGTACCGCAAAAATATTGTTGTACCAGTATTCCAGGCCAAAGGATAACATCAGGTCCTGCACTTCAGACTGGATCCCGCCCGGATCGCTGAATGATTTAAACATACCATCCACCACACCGATGTTGTTATAATTGTTATAATCCTGTGCAAGGGAGTCATTGATATTGGGAGGCGCCGGCACCAGCAATTTGTTGACATCAATGGCAAAGGTGACTTTATTGTATTGGTCCACCTGTGCAGTATAAGCCGCTCCGATACCGAGATTGGTGGGCAGGAAATTCTTATCATTGGGATTGTTGGTGTAGGATATTTTGGATCCCATATTTGTAATGGCCGCCCCGAAACTCCAGGTACCGGTGGATCCGTTTCCATAATCCACATCCGTGGTATAAAATGCGGTCACATCCCCTGCAACAGCAGTACCTGCTTTATAGGATTCCCCGTTCAGGTACTGTCCCGATGCCAGATTGGAGTAAATATACCTTAAGGCAATTCCCATGGAAAAATGATCGGTTAATTTACGGGAATAACCCCCGTCAACCGCAAACTCCCGGGGATAAAACTGTCCTTCGTTGTTTCCCTGAAAATCCGTGAACTGAATATTGCCCAAGCTGAAATACCGCAGGGAAGCTGAAATCACCTGGTTATCCCCCAATTTCTTATATCCGCTGAGGTCAGCCAGGTACACATCATTGACCAGTTCCCGTAGCCAGGGAGTATAACTGACTGATACAGCCGCATCCGCGCTGGCAAAGGGAAGTTTGGACTGATTCCAGTATATGGCGTTGGCATCCGGTGAAATGGCTACCCCTGCGTCACCCATGGATCCACTGCGGGCATCCGGAGATATCCGCAGAAAGGGCACCGCAGTATTTATCGTGTTGATCCTTCCGTCCACGGAATTACTGTTAATCTGGCCTGCGGCCAGCCCCCCCATAAATACACCAATTGCAGACAGTCCAACTGTAAAAATCGAAACCCTATTTAACATGTAAAATTTTTATGATTCGTAAAAATACTGTTTATATGTGAATAATTAAAGATCCCCGGACATTAATCAGTGAACGGGCTGGATCCGGATTTACTGCATATTTTCCCTTCGGGGCTTTCCTTGTCCTATACTGATCAATACTTGTTCCAGAATAATCCCAAAACGATCCCTGGTTTGGAATATTGTTCTGCAAATAGGACCTGGCCGGATGGCCCGAAGGCATAAATATACGGATTAACCCCAAAGTATCCTTTGTTCTCGCCTCGGATGAGGGGTACTGCAGCCATTGACAGGGTTTAGAGGCCGGATAATCTTATATCCATTCCTGCAACAAATGATCGGGAGTTGGCGTTTAACAGCAATGACCTGAAATGGGAATTGATCCTGCGTGGCTATCATAGTTGAAAATTATTTAATTGATTTTTTAAAAATAATATTACATTTGTCTTTACTTCAGGCTATTATAACGCCATCACTATGAGAAAACTATCCAAAACAGGATTCCTGTTACTAGGCGTGGCTGCCTTCTTCGGATTAAGTTCCTGTCAGAAAAAGTATGATAAATCCACAGCGACCGGCTGGGATTACAATAATCCGAAATGGGGCGGCTTTTACGTAGCTAAGAATAAGGAGGAGCAAACCGGACCAGGGCTGGTGTTCGTAGAAGGGGGCACATTTACCATGGGGGCTACGGAAGAAGATATCATGGGAGATTGGAATAATATCCCCAGGCGGGTCACAGTATCCTCGTTCTATATCGATGAAACTGAGGTGGCCAATGTCCATTACCGGGAATATCTGTACTGGCTATTACGGATTTACGGCAGCAGCTATCCGAAAGTTTACGAGAATGCCCTTCCCGATACCCTGGTCTGGCGAAGTGCCCTGTCTTACAATGAACCCCTCGTGGAATATTATTTCCGTCATCCCGCCTATAATGACTATCCCGTGGTCGGGGTGAACTGGTTGCAGGCTAATGATTACTGCAAATGGCGTTCTGACCGGGTGAATGAGAAATTGCTCATC
This sequence comes from Chitinophagaceae bacterium, assembly GCA_035533815.1. Lineage (GTDB taxonomy): Bacteria > Bacteroidota > Bacteroidia > Chitinophagales > Chitinophagaceae > JANWKA01. Next base: position 3,296 of record DATLTB010000064.1, on the reverse strand, counting down.
GATGCCGGTATCCTGTCTATGACCGATATCAGCAATGAACAGGACGATAATAACTTTAATACCCAGTCCTACCTAGCAGGTTTGTATGACGGAACTCCGGGAAAGATGGCAAACGCTAAAAATTCACCGTATAAGAATGCCGATGGAAGTCCCAGGAGTATTAATTTCTCTGACGGCATCCTGTTACCGAATTACCGCCTGCCGACTGAAGCAGAATGGGAGTATGCAGCCCTGGCTTATATTGGGGAAAATCCCAACCCTTCCAAAAAAGAGGGGAAAAGGGGGGAGGAACTGATTGCCAACCGGGAAGTCTATCCCTGGTCGATCAACCCTACCGGACTCCGGGATCCCCGAAGGGGGAACTGGCAGGGTGAATTCCTCGCTAATTTCAAGAGGGGGGAAGGGGATAATATGGGTGTGGCCGGGGGGCTGAATGACCGGTCTTCCATTCCTGCGCCGGTAAAATCCTTCTACCCGAATAACTTCGGCATATATAATATGGCTGGTAATGTCAGTGAGTGGGTGGCTGATGTATACCGGCCGCTTACCTCAGAGGATGAAAGTGGATTCAATCCTTTCCGGGGTAATGTATTCAGGGACGTATATATGGATAAGGATGGCGCTCCGGAAAAAGACAGCCTGGGACACCTGAAAATGATTGAGGAGCCGGACTCTGTGGTGGCCACCCGCCTGAATTACAACCGGGCCGATGAACGGAATTACCTGGACGGAGATACCCTTTCCGGGGCAAGCTATGGATACGGAGTCACCACCCTGATCAACAATAAGTCCAGGGTGATCAAGGGGGGATCATGGAATGATATGCCTTACTGGCTATCCCCGGGCACCCGCCGCTATATGCAACAGGATATGGCCAGCAATACGGTTGGGTTCCGGTGCGCCATGGACCGGGTGGGAAGTCAGGAAGGCAACAACTTCAAAACCGGGAATTATTTCCGGAGTCAGCGCCAAAAAAGATAATCAACCTATTTCTCCAAGCCTCTTGCACCCGGGAGGCTTTTTTTTTATTTTTACCCCAATTGACAATCCCTGAACTATATACCCTTTACCGGGAGCATCCATCAGTACAGACGGATACCCGTAAGCTGAAGGCAGGGGATATTTTTTTTGCCCTGCGGGGTCCCCATTTCAATGGCAACAGCTATGCGGGAACCGCCCTTGACAGCGGGGCCTCCTATGCGGTAATTGATGATCCGGCATTTGCCTTAACAGACAGGACCATCCTGGTCCTTAACGTACTGGAAACCTTGCAGCAGCTTGCTGCCCATCACCGGAAACAGCTCTCCATTCCGGTACTGGCCATCACGGGTTCCAATGGAAAGACCACGACCAAGGAATTAATCAAAGCAGTGTTGTCCGCCTCCTGGAAAACTTATTCGACCGAAGGCAACCTGAATAATCATATCGGCGTACCGCTGTCCCTGCTGAAAATAACCGCAGAAACCCAGATAGCGGTCCTGGAAATGGGGGCCAGCCACCTGCATGAAATTGAAGGGTATTGCAGGATTGCCCGGCCTACCCATGGTCTGATCACCAACTGCGGAAAGGCTCACCTGGAAGGCTTCGGCAGCCTGGAAGCGATCCGGCAGGGAAAGGGGGAACTGTTTGACTATCTCCGGGCAACGGCGGGAACGGCCTTTGTATGTCAGGATCTTGATTACCTGCAGGAAATGAGCCGGGGGATCAAAGAAATCTGCTGGTATGGCACTTCCGGCCACCCCTTCGTGCAGGGGCATATTCTGGAATCCGTTCCCCTGCTCATTGCAGGAACGGATTATACCGGCAGCATCCGCACCAGGATGTTCGGCTCCTTCAATCTTTTCAATGTACTGGCAGCGGTTGCCGTGGGAAAATATTTCCAGGTTAGCCCTGCGCAAATCAAGTCCGCCATTGAAGGTTATTCCCCGGTCAATCAGCGTTCCCAGCTCATTAACCAGGGAAGCAATACGATCATACTGGATGCTTACAATGCCAATCCTACCAGTATGAAGCTGGCCATTGAGGATTTTTCCCGGCTTCCTTCGCCGAAAAAAATTCTCATCCTCGGAGCCATGATGGAACTGGGTCCTTCCAGTTTAAAAGAACATGGGGACCTGGTGCAAATGATCGGAGATCATCAATGGGAAAATGTGGTGCTGGCAGGGGGGGATTTTGAGGGGCTGAACCACCCCTATATTTACCTCCCTGATGCTGCGGCTGTCCGACTCTGGCTGGAAAAACAACATCTGGAAAATACGTATATTCTGGTAAAAGGTTCCCGGGGCATGGCTATGGAAAAAGTGCTTGAATGAATGAATGGCCTCAGTTCCTGATTTCCTGGCAGAGCTCGATCAGGACGCCATGGGCGCTCCGGGGATGCAGAAAGCAGACGAGTTTGTTATCGGCACCTTTCCTGGGGTAGCCGCTGAGTAATTCAAAACCCGCTGCGGCCAGCCTGCGCATGGCCGATTCCAGGTCAGGCACTTCAAAGGCGATATGGTGCAGCCCTTCTCCCCTCCGGGCAATGAACCTGGACACCATACTGTCTGGAGAAATACCCTGCAACAGTTCGATTTTGGTGCGGCCACCGGATAAAAAAGCTGTAATTACCTGTTCTCCCGGCACCGTTTCGGTCCTGTAACAGGAAGTGCCCAGCAATGTTTCAAACAATGCCACGGCATCATTCAGCTGGCTGACGGCGATCCCAATATGTTCTAGTTCCATATTCCTGGCAGATTGGGAAAGGGTCTTAAAACGGAAACGGCTCCCTGAAACTCTTTTCCGAGCATGCTCAAATTACCGATTTCCGCGAAAAAAAACTTATTTAGATTCTAACTCCCTTCTTCCTGCTAGTACGGGTTGGGTTAAACCGGCCTGCCGATAGCCCATAGTTCCCCCTGACGATCCTTTCCTATACCATACCATACCATACCATACCATACCATACCATACCTTACCTTACCTTACCTTACCTTACCTTACCTTACCTTACCTTACCTTACCTTACCTTACCATTCGATGGACAAAGCTGGATACCCCGATCCCTGGACCGGTAACGGTTTCCTGAATTTTTCCTCCCCTCCCAGGATCAGTTGTCTTTCCGGCCAGGATAATTAATGGTCATATATGACCATTAATTATCCTGGCAACCTGTCCACTTGCCAGAACGGATATTGCTATCTTTAGGGGGGAACTGCATATAAACAGCCGGTTCCCGTTATTGATCCGGCATGGGAGCCATTTTCAGAAAAGAAATCAGTTCGTTTTTCAGCAGCATCGCCGGATACATGGCCATC
>DATLTB010000063.1:0-8231 GCA_035533815.1 Chitinophagaceae bacterium | reverse complement strand
CTGATCCGTGTCCTGGAAGCCCTGACCGGATTTTCATTGGGAGCGGAAAGCATCGCCCTGTTTGCCCGTGTCGGCGGAGGAATTTACACCAAAGCAGCAGATGTCGGGGCAGATCTGGTCGGGAAGGTAGAAGCTGGCATTCCTGAGGATGATCCCCGCAATCCGGCTACCATTGCCGACAATGTCGGTGATAATGTGGGAGATGTGGCCGGAATGGGCGCTGATCTTTTCGGATCATTTGTATCTACTATAATTGGTACCGTAGTGCTGGGCCGGGAAATACACGCCCACGATGCCTTCAACGGACTTTCTCCGGTCATTTTACCCATGGTCATTGCCGGAGCGGGGACGATGCTTTCCATCCTGAGCACCTATTTTGTCCGGGTTAAGGAAGGACACAGCGTACAGCAGGCCCTGAATAAGGGTAACTGGATTGCAGTCATTCTCACTGCCATCACCTCTTATTTTATCATAACCGGCATGCTGCCCAAGGAAATGGTGCTGCGCGATAGGTCCTTTTCCTCCCTGGGAGTATTCGGTGCCGTGATGGTGGGCCTCGTGGTGGGAACCTTGATGAGCGTGATCACGGAATATTATACGGCCATGGGCAAACGCCCTGTCCTGTCCATTGTCCGGCAATCTTCTACCGGCCATGCCACCAATATTATCGCGGGACTGGCGGTTGGCATGGAATCCACCCTGCTTCCCATGCTGGTGCTGGCCGGCGGGATCTATGGTTCATTTGCCCTGGCAGGACTTTATGGAGTGGCCATTGCTGCAGCAGGAATGATGGCGACCACAGCGATGCAATTATCCATTGATGCGTTCGGCCCTATTGCAGACAATGCAGGAGGCATTGCCGAGATGAGCAAACTTCCCAAGGAAGTCCGGGAGAAAACAGATATCCTGGATGCCGTGGGTAACACGACTGCCGCGACCGGCAAAGGATTTGCCATTGCCTCTGCTGCCCTGACCTCCCTGGCCCTGTTTGCCGCTTTTGTGGGCGTGGCCATGCCGGATCCGGCCAGGCAGCATATCGATATTTATCAGGCCAAGGTCCTGGCCGGTCTATTTGTGGGCGCGGTTATTCCCTTTATCTTTTCTTCCCTGGCCATTGCTGCCGTGGGACGGGCAGCCATGAGCATGGTGGAAGAGGTGCGAAGACAGTTCAGGGAAATACCCGGAATCCTGGAGGGAAAAGGGAAACCGGAATATGAAAAATGCGTGGCTATTTCCACCAATGCATCCATCCGGGCCATGTTAGCCCCCGGGGCCATTGCCCTGGTAGTCCCCGTAGTGGTAGGGTTTGCCTTCGGTCCCGAGGTACTGGGAGGTGTACTGGCCGGAGTCACCGTAACCGGGGTACTCATGGGCATGTTCCAGTCCAATGCCGGAGGAGCCTGGGATAACGCCAAAAAATCATTTGAAAAGGGTGCTGAAATCAATGGACAGATATATTATAAAGGCTCTGATTATCATAAAGCCTCCGTCACCGGGGATACCGTAGGTGATCCATTCAAAGATACCTCGGGGCCTTCCATGAATATCCTGATCAAACTCATGTCCATCGTTTCGCTGGTGATTGCCCCTTCCCTGGCCAATATCTATAGTCACCCTTCCAGTACAAGTAACCAGACTGTCCGGAAATATCAGCCTCCCCTGACCCAGGTGAAGGGCGGTACCCTCCATGTAACGGCCGCAGCATTTACGGTGCATCCCTGAACAAGGTTTATTCCTGTTAAAATTTTCAAAAAAAAGGAAAATATATTTTTTTATTACGAAGGCGTTCGTACATTTGACTACGAAATAGTTCGTATTCATTTTAATGCCTACGATAATGATTAAAAAAAATATCCGGCCTACGGACAGTGAACTGGAAATCCTGCAGGTGCTGTGGGATCTGGGATCAGGCACTGTCCGCGATGTACACGGCATACTGGGTAAAAGCAAATCTGCAGGCTATACCACTACATTAAAGCTGATGCAGATCATGGCGGAAAAAGGTTTACTGAAAAGGAACACGGATGCCCGAACCCATATTTATCTCCCCACTGTCTCCAGGGATAAAACCCTGCAGCAGCTGGTGGATAAGATGATCAGTAAGGTGTTCCAGGGTTCAGCATCCGGCCTGGTCATGCAGGCTCTTGGCAATCACCAGGCTACCCCCGGGGAAATTGAACAAATCAAAAGCTACCTGAGCAAACTGGAATTTCCAGAGAATAAAAAGGCCTAAACATTCGCTCATGTTCCATGATTTTATTTTTCATGCTAAGGCTTGGGCCATGCACCTGATTCCAATATACGGGTCAAGATTTATCACTGCCCTGGGCTGGACCCTCCTGGATTCCTTTTGGCAAGCCCTGATCATCCTGCTTGGCCAGCAGATCCTGCTGGCCATGGCCAGCCGGGCAGTGGCCCGGGTGAAATACCGGATTTCCTCTGCGGCCTTGTTAGCGGTTTTTTCCTGTTTTGGGATCACCTTTATCCGGGAGTTGTCCTCCTTGCCCGTCATTCCACCCAATACTCCTAGCCAAATCCTTGCTTCGGTGAATGGCCCGGTGTTCCTATCCCCTTTCCCCCCGCCGGTAACCCCTGATTTACTGCAGCGGCTCCAGGTATTTTTCCCCTTGCTGGCCATCCTGTATTTTACGGGAATAGCCTTCTTTGCCCTCAGGTTGTTGGCAAAATACCTGCATACCCGGATCATCCAGTCAAATGGAAGAATCCTGCCTGGACAAAGCTGGCAAAATCACCTGGAACGACTGATGGAACGCTTGTCCATCACCCGGCCAGTGAGATTGATGATCTCTTCCCGGATTGATGTCCCCCTCATGGCCGGTTGGATTAAGCCAATCATTCTGCTGCCCTTAGCTGCGATGAATTGCCTGAGTCCCGATCAGATTGAAGCTATCCTGCTTCATGAACTGGCCCATATCAAGCGAATGGATTACCTGGTTAACCTGTTGCAATGTGTGATCGATACCCTGCTATTCTTTAACCCTTTTGCCTGGATGATCTCCAGAAGCGTCCGGAGGGAAAGGGAAAGCTGCTGTGATGACCTGGTGGTGGCCAAGGTCAATCCCATGCGATATGTCCTTGCCCTGGTGGCCCTGGAGGAGAACAGGCTTGATCGAACTACCCTGGCCATGGCTGCCATGACCACCAGACATCAGTTATTTCACCGGATTAAAAGAATAATGGAAATGAAAAAATCCAATCTGAATTACGGCCAGCAGATGCTCGCCGTGCTGGTTGTCGCAGCTGCCATAGCCTCTGTGGCCTGGCTGAACCCGGCAAGGAAATTACCCCAGGGGAAAATTCATTCTACCGAAATGCATCCATACCGGATCGCCCCTGCAGGAAAGGCTGACACGGATATCCAGGAATCGGTCGCAGATACGGTCAGTCCGTTGCCTGCAGCTGTTCCTGTGACAGCTCCCCCTGCAAATCAACCCACTCAACCCATTCCACCTCCTCCACCTCCGGCTCCCCAGGCTGAAAGAATGAACAGGGAAATGGAAAGGCTGGACGCTCAGATTCAACAACTCAGCATGCGCCAGGCAAGGCTGGCAGATTCCCTGGGATTGTTAAATTCCAGGAGCATGGAGGAACATATGCGCAGATGGGAGACCACTCATGGCAAAGCCTATTGGCTGAACATGCAAAAGCAGCTGGAAGATCAGGCCAGCCATATGGCTGTCCGGTTTAAGAAGATGGATTGGGGGAATTTAAACCGGAATTGGGCCATGGATAGCACTTTCCGGAAGATGGATTGGAAAAAATGGCAAATGAATTTTGATTCCCTGGGTAAGGCCGACTGGATAAAAGCGGATTCCCTGAGCATGGTGATTTGGCCAAAAATCAAATACCGTATCAACCTCACCATGGATTCCCTGAAATACCATATCAACCTCAAGATGGATTCCCTGAAAAAAATCCATTGGTCCGCAGATATGGATAAAATAATGGCCCAGAACAGGAAAGCGATGATTAAGGAAAAATGGAACATGGCCCATATGAATATGATGTATTTTCCGGACCGCAATAGGATAAACATGACTGTCCCCATGGTAGAGCAGATGAAGGCAGAAAACCTGATCCATAATCCGGACAGGTTCCGTATTGACCTGAGTTCAAAGGGACTGTTTATTGACGGCAGGAAACAAACCACAGCAGTGTATGAACAATACCGGAATATGATTGGACCCCATGGATCTGTCAGGATAAACTATGATCACGGTCATGAAACGGCTTCGTTTGATACCGGAACAAGCAACTCCAGTAAAAAGAATCCATGATTTCCCCTCATGTATCGTTTATTAAGCCAAGAATCCAAATAGATTTTGAGTACAGGGTTCATAGAACCACTCCCTCCCTGATTGTGGAACGGATAATGGGACCCGGCAAATCCTTTTTTTGGAGTAACTCCTCCTCGCTATGGAGCAGAAGGTCTATAGGTGCCTTTATCGCCTTCACAATGGCCTGGTCAAGACGGCTGCTCCAATACACCTTCTCCTGCGGGGTGAATGTGGTAGGGGTAATGATCAGCAGGTCGTAATCGCTATAGGGGTTTTGGTCACCCCTGGCGCGCGAACCAAACAGCACAATACGGGAACCTGGCAAGCAAGTTTGTACCGTCTGCCGGATTGTATGATATACTTTTTTCGCTTTTCATCAGAAAAAAAATACAAAATACAGCGGAAGAAAGAACGATCTTCCATGTTGGAAACAGAACAAATTTTTCATTGTTATAGATGATTGATCTGCACCTGAACTATCTCTCGTTGTCCGGTTAGAAAGGAGAATCAATGATTCCCTGTTTATTAAATCCTGATCTGGCATATCGATGTCTTAGGGGTATCAACTGCTGATCAATCACCTGATTGTGGAGTGATAGGATAAGTCCCAAACCAATCAATAAATATTGTCAATAGCATCTTTCCATTGTAACCAGAAAATATAGATGGTAGAAAAGTAGGTTACTTTTATCCCTTTCTCCATTGACTGGAGTATTATTTGGAAACCGGAGATAAGGAGCGGGTTTTTTCAGGAATTCCCTGTATAATTCAAAAAAAACTTCTATTCTGTTTTCAGGCTTTTTACCGGATTGACGATAGCAGCCTTAATGGCTTGCACACATATGGAAAATAAAGCTAGAGTGGCAACGAGTATACCTGCCAGTGGAAAGATCCACCAGCTGACAGCGATATGATATGGATAATACTGTAACCATTTGTTTACGGCAATATACCCCAGGGGTATGGAGACTACAAAACCCAGACCAACAAGAACCAGGAATTCCCTGGAAACTAGGAGTAATATCTGGGACACCGCTGCACCTAGAACCTTACGTATGCCAATTTCCTTTGTGCGGGATTCAATGGACAGCATGACCAGCCCGAGCAGGCCCATGCAGGAAATAAAAATGAATATTAAGGTAGAAATATTGATGATCCTTTTCCAATTCATTTCGCTTTTATAATTGGAGGCATTGATATCATTCATGAACTGGTAATCATAAGGGAAAAGAGGCAATATTTTTCGAAAAATGTCATGGATGAAAGACATGGTCCTGGGTATATCAACCGGGTTGATCTTCACCCAGATCTCCCCATAGCTCATCGATGAATCCATCAATAATACTTCCGGAGTGATTTTTTCTTTCAACGAAGCGAAATGATAATCCCGGATCACGCCAACCACCGTGAGTTTGATATCGGTATCTGCATACCTGATGATATGTCCAACCGCATTAGAAAGCGTCCAGCCAGCTTCCTTTACAAAGCTGTTGTTGATGATAACCGACCTAAATTGATCGGATGGGTAAGCACCCGAAAAATTACGACCTGCAAGGACTGGAATTTTGAATAAGGGCAAAAATGAAGTATCAATTGTAACCAATTCAGAGGTGATTCCCTTAGCCCCAACCCTGAACCTGGTGATGCTCCTACCACTGCTTTTTGCCGTAATTCCAAGGATGGAACCATTAACTGCCATTTTACGTCGGAACCGGTCAGCCAAAATTCGATTATTACCCTGATTATAAGGCAGGCCAATTCTGACCATGTTATTACCGTCATATCCTGGATAAGTGTGCAGCAGGAATCTGAGTTGAGAATTCAAGGTCACCGCACAAATAACTAAAAAGATCGCCAGACTGAATTGAAGTACAACCAACACCTTGGTAAAATAATTCTTGCCGGACATCATGGCTCTGCCCTGTAATACTTTAACCGGCTGGAAAGCCGAAAGAACAAAAGCGGGGTAACCACCAGCCAGAAATGTAGTGACCACCAGAAGCAATAAAAAACCAGCATATAAATAACTACCTGAGAGATAAGACAAGCTTAAATCCTTATTGGTCATTTCATTAAAGAAGGGTAAAGTGATGGTGGTTAGGAAAATTCCAATAATAAAAGCGATCGACGAAACGATAAATGATTCTATGAGAAATTGCCATATCAATTGGCGCCTGCTGCTACCAACCACTTTCCTGATGCCAATTTCCTTACTCCGTTTTAAGGATTGTGCAATGGCAAAGTTGATAAAATTGATGCAGGCTATCATCAGGATGAATATGGCGATACAAGTGAGCATGTAGGAGTAAACGGGATCGCTCCCCCCAAATAATCCGTTACCAAGTCCAATTTTACCCAGATGCATTTCCATAAGGGGTTGAAGACCCAACTCAATTTTCATGTTAACTCCCTGCCGTCGTTCTGCCATTTTCAGGTCATCCTGTGTATGAGCATCGAAAATGGACTGCATCTCGTGCTCAACCTGGAGTATGTTGGCATCGGGAGTCAGTAACAGGAATGTCGTAAGACTCCCGCCAATCCAGCGTTTATTACGGTTTGTATTTTCAAAATAAGGAAAGGGCAGCAGCATGTCAAATTTGATGGTGGAGTTTTCAGGAGGATTTTCAGCCACTGCAGTGACCTTGAAGTTTTCGAATTTGTCCATCAACTTCATTTGTATAGTCCTGCCCACTACGTTTGCAGTGCCGAAATATTTTATTGCTGCATTTTCGGATAGTACGATGGAATGCAGATCTTTCAGCGCCGTGTTGCGATTACCCATCTGCAGAGGAAAGCTGAACACGTTGAAAAAATTGCTGTCTGCGAATAAAGGAGTTTCAGTAAATACACTGGTATTCCTTTTCACTGTCATCACGGAGTTATTAACCCTTACAAAACTGAGTATTTCAGGAATAGATTTTGTGAAAGCTGCACTCAGGTCAGCATTGCCGCTTCCAAGCTTTTGTACTGGGTCGGATCCCATTTTCCAAGACTGGACAATTCGGAAAATATGGTCTTTGTTTTTGTTGAATCGGTCAAAGCTTACTTCATCCTTAGTTTATAAGAGGAAAAGCATACAAGCAGTCAACCCAAAGCTTAACCCTAAAATCTTTATCAGGGAAAATATTTTATGCTGGGATAAAGTTCTCCAGGCAACCCTGCAATAGTTTTTGAACATCGTAGAACTATTTCTTAATATGCTAACTAGTTAATCAAAAGTTTTTCACACATAATCTGACCCATTTTTACCATTTAGCAGTGACTGTTTTAGGCAAGCAGCTCAGTCAATTGGAGAATGATCATACAGGAATTTTCTTCACATTTCGGCACCCAAAAAATGTGCTACAATACTTAATATTTGAATATCAATTCATTATATTATTAAAAGTAATCCGGATTGTCCGTTTTAGATACAAAGACTGTCCGTTTACGAACAGTCAGCAGACCCTATGGTTCCAATATTATTTTATTAAAACCCCTTACACAAAAATTTGATACAACTCTTTAGGTTTGTCCATACCAGAACTCAAGGCTGCTAGTTCAAAAATGAATGATGGTAGTTAAACAAAAAAAAGATTTTGTGTTTTATCGGGACTAAACGGTTACCCGATTTTTGAATATCTATTGCGAATGGAGAGAAATAACCCTTTTTTTATACTCTTTTATTTTCAGCAGATGATATTTGTAGTAAACTACCCTGCACCAAGAGTGCAGGGCGTTCAATGTGCCAATTGGCGATTGAACTTTAAACCTTGATTATGCACAGCACAGCTATACAAACCAGATTTTTCGGGCGAGTTTACACACACCCCAAGTGTAGCAATATTGATAGCAGCATTAAAGTCTGCATCCATACTGTTTCCACAATGATCACACACAAAAGATTTACCTGTCCGTTTTCCCAGGTGTTTGCAAATATGGCATCCCTGAGAG
>DATLTB010000062.1:0-11888 GCA_035533815.1 Chitinophagaceae bacterium | reverse complement strand
ACCGTTATCATGGAAATCAAGGCAAGCCATTGATTACGGGGTAATATATCCAGGATAAAGAAGGATAATCCGGTAAGGGCTACTCCGATGGAAACATAATGCAGAAGGGCCCGTTTATTTTCCAGGTGAAAAACAACCAGCATTTCAAAAACACCAATGATAGCTCCATTCATAGCCATTAAAAACCCTATAAAAGGGAAACTCAGGTGTAATATCTCCCGATAAAATACAGGCTGAGTAGTGAAAAGCTGCCAGAAACAGAATGCAAATAATAAAGTAAATAATATCAATAACAGAAAAGACTTGTCTTTATATACTGAACTATTTTTATCAGCTGTTTCATCCGTTTTTTTTAGCTTAAATATTTGGGGGTGATAAGGAGAAAGTACAAAATGCAACAGTACTGCCGCTAAGATATTGGTGATCCCATCCACCCAGAAAAGCAGATGAACATTTTTAGCCAAAATAAACCCTCCAAAAGCACCTCCAAGTGCCCATCCCATATTAATCGCAAGCCGGTTTAAAGATAAGGAACGTGTCCGGTTATCTTCCCGGCTGTAATGCGCAATGGCAGCATAATTAGCCGGTCGGAAAGATTCATTGATAATGCTCAGCAGAAAAACAAAGAAACATATATATGGATATGAGGCAATTTGTCCCAATATCATAAAAAGGATTCCGCCTCCAATAAGGGCAAATAACTGGACCACATGAAACCCAATCTTATCAACCAGTTTCCCGCCCAGAAAAGTACCACAAACTGCCCCAGCACCATATATAGACAAAACAACGCCTGCTTGTCCGATTGTAAAATGCCTGCTCTGAGTAAGATACAAGGTCATGAATGGCACGACCATGGTTCCTGAACGGTTGACAAACATAACCAGGGATAACCACCAGGTGGCTGGCTCAAGCCGATCAAATGCATTTTTATAGAGTTGGGCTATCCGGATCAATGGACCTATTTATTGTTTTATTCAAAATAGTAGGTAGATTATTAAGCAGTCATCTGTATTATCATCCGATTAATTAATTATACAGATAGTAGATACGGCATTATTTTTAACAGTGAATCTTAAAGATTTTATTCGGATTATATTATAAATCATTAAGGATTAAGCTTATGGGGTTGTAATAAAGTCTAAGTAATTAAATTGGGTGATACAATTAAATACAGCATTAGGATATGCTTTAATAAAAGCGGTGGGAATTTTCATCCTTCCCTCTTTCCATTTGCATTCGTAAGCCGCTAGCTCTTGCTTATTGTTAACCTCAATCAAATCAAGTTCTTGTTGATCGTATGTTCTCCAAAAATAGTATTGTGGCTTATATCCCCGGTAGCTGTTAAACTTCATTCTTTCTGACAAAAAATATTGTTCCCAAAGCTGTCCGATATCATTACGGTTTTGGAGTTGGCTAAAATTACTGATTATGGCATTCCTGATGCCATTATCATAAAAGAGCCACTTTTTACTCTTACTGACTTCTTTCCGTAAATTATTACTGTAGCCCGAAAGTGGATATATAATAAAAACTTTGGCAAGAAGATCCAAGTATCGCTCAACAGTATTTTTACTTAACTGTAAGGTATTACCCAGTTCTACAGTACTTACTTCACTTCCAATTTGGAAGGCCAGCAGTTGCAATAACTTGTACAATACATCCGCTCCTTTAACAGTTTCATACATCATAACATCTTTCAACAGGTAACTATTTACCAGTGATTTCAGGTAAGTTTCTTTTTCTTCAGTTGTTGTAAGGTGCCATAGTTCAGGATAGCTTCCATAAATCAACCGATGTTCAAGATTTGAAGCGGTGATTAAAAGGTCTTCTATTTCACTAAGTTCCGTTTGTGCAATTGGATATAGTTGGTAAACTAGTTGCCGGCCGACCAGGGGTTCTCCGGCGGCCGCAACCAGATCAAAACTGCTGCTGCCTGTGGCAATAATGGTTATTCCATTAATATTATCAATCATTAGTTTCAGTGCCTGCCCGATACCAGGGACAACTTGAGCTTCATCAATAATTATAATTTTTTTGCCGTGAACCAATCGCTGGTAATTAGCAATAGTTCTTTGCTGCAGAATACCGGCAACCTGCATATCTTCCCCTTGCAATAATAACACATCGCTTTTATGTTTTTTAGCGATGTGCTGAATAAGCGTTGTTTTCCCAACCTGTCGGGTTCCGTAAAGCATAATAACTTTTTGTTTACCTAATTGATGGTATATGGTTTTTTCTAAAATTCTTGGTATGTTCATAAATTCATAAATTAAATTAGCGTCATTCTATTGACCTAAATTACATAAATTAAGTCATTTTATTGACCTAATTTAATTAATTTTAATACTTTTAAATATAATTTTATATTATTCAATTAATTACACATATCTAATATAATTAATTATAAATTCGCATAAGCACTTTTTTTTTAGGAACTTTTTTGCAAAACCAACTCTTCACTGAGAATGGATCTTGTTAGAATCCTAAATCATTATTTAAAGTTTAAAAAATGGAATATGCAGGACTTTTGTCATGGTGATAGGAAACGAGCCGGGAAGAAGGAACAGCGTTTTAAATTTCCAGTCAAACGATAAATGAAAAACGGGCCAAAATAACGTTAAATTAAATTTTGTAATTCTGTCAACACAAACAGGTTTGCTTTACGCTCTTGGTGAAAATGGATATTCGTTCAAGGAAGGAAGAACATTTTATTCATATTGTGAGATGTTCCATATATTATATAAATCCGGAATATCGGTATTGAATAGGCGAAGGAAAACGAGAAAAAAATAGGATTCAATATAATTCCGGGTACAATAAAGGGATTCTCTATTTTCGATGGAATCCCTTCTAAAATATGGAAAATCCGTGACCCCGTCAGGATTCAAACCTGAAACCTCTTGATCCGTAGTCAAGTACTCTATTCAATTGAGCTACGGGGCCGTATTTGGAAAGACAAAAGTAGGTAATTTTCATCTGGCTTAAAAAGGGTCCTGCTATTGTCATTCCGTCACTTCGCCGGAAATGCAGTTAATTTACCGGATAAAACTCATGCTTATGCATGTGCAGCTCTGGAGTATTGGCCGGGATAGTGAAGCGGTTTACCGGGAAGCCCTGCACATATATGTCAAGAGACTCATCCATTATACGGAATTTTCTCTCTTAGTCATCCCGGGTGTTAAAAACGGATCTTCCCTGCCTGTAGCGGAATTGAAAAAAAAGGAGGCAAGCCTAATGCTGAACCGGCTTTCAGACCAGGATTACCTCATTGCCCTGGATGAGCATGGACATCTTTTAGATTCTCCTGGCCTGGCCCACTTACTGGAGGAGCAGATCAGGTCAAACCGGAATAACTTAATCTTTTTAACAGGGGGGGCGTATGGACTGGACACTTCTATCCTGGATGCGGCCAATCTCATTTTATCCCTTTCCAGATTAACATTTCCCCATCAATTGGCCCGGTTGGTCATGGCAGAGCAGATATATCGCGCGTTTACCCTGATCAGGAATGAAAAGTATCATCACCAATAGCTATTTTTGACCCCTTAACCAATCTTTCATGGCAACTTATATTATCATTATCATCATTACCTGTATTATTTCAATTGTAGCTTTCACCAATCACAAACACATCAATGACCTCATACTCTGGCCAGCGCTGATGAAGGAAAAAGGCCAATATTACCGGTTTATCACCTCAGGGCTTATACATGCCAACTGGTCACACCTGATTTTTAACATGATCACCTTGTTTTTTTTCGGTGCAGCGGTTGAGCAAGGGTACAATGAGTTGTTTGGAAAGGGGGTATTCCTTCTCTTTTATGTGCTTGCCCTGATCGTATCGGATATTCCCACCTATTTTCAATACCGGGATAACTACGCCTACCGGTCATTGGGGGCATCGGGTGCCATTTCCGCTGTACTTTTTGCCAGTATCATATTTGATCCCTGGAATAAGATTTATATGTTCTTTATTCCCATTGGAATCCCTGCATTCATATTCGGCATTTTATATTTGGGATATTGCATGTATATGTCAAAACGGAATTTGGATGGTATCAACCACAGTGCCCATTTCTGGGGAGCTTTGTTTGGTGTGCTATTTACGGTTGCCCTCAAGCCGGAACTTATCGGTTATTTTATCCACAGCCTGCTGGGGAATTCCTGATTCAGGTATACCTGATGCGGAGGATCTCGGGAGTAATTTCAGTCACCCGGAATCGTTCATCGGTATGGATACCCACTACCCAGGCGATTCGGGGACCCGATTCCAGAATCCAGATCTTTCCCTTTTCCGTTTGCGGGATTTTCCGGTCAATGAACAGCCTGCTGATCTTTTTCTTTTTATTTCCCATCCCCAGGGGATAAAAGTAATCTCCTTGGCTCCACCGGCGCACTTTCAAGGGAAATTCGAGGGCTTGCCAGTTCAGCAACGCGGTATCTTTGGCCCCATTTTTCAATATAACCGCTAAATCCCCTTTTTCCAATCTGATCCTTTCCAGGATAAATTTACCTCCCGGTACCTGTAACTGCCTGTCTTGGGGAAGTAGAGAATACCAGTTGCCGTCATATTCCCGGATAGGAGTGATAATCAGGAATTTACGGTCCCTGAGTATCCGATGGCTATGAGAACTCACCATTTTACCTGGTTGGCTGTCCAGCAATTCCTTCACTTCACTGGTTTGCGAGGCCTTAAATCCGAACGGAGCCAGCAATTCATATAAAATAGTATGTAACGGAGTGGCTTTTTGCAGTTTCAGGATCGGAATAAACCATTCTTCGCCTCTTTGATCCATCAGTTTTTTCCGGTAAAGTCCAATTCCCTGGAAATAAAGCTCCTCCACTTCCCGGAAACGGCCGATGTTCCCCGAAAGATTTTGTTCCAAATGGCCGAATACCTGTTTAATGGCCGGTATAAGTTGAAGCCTAACCTGATTGCGCAGGTATTTCTGGGAATTGTTGGAAAGGTCTTCCCGGAATTCCAGCTGATTTATACGAGCATACTCCAGCAGTTCTTCTTTGCGGGCAAAAAGGAGGGGACGGATGACTTTTCCCTGCTTGTCGGGTATGCCATGCATACCCGAAATACCCGTTCCCCGGAAAAAATTAATCAGCAGGGTCTCCAGGCTATCATTGAGGTGGTGGGCTGTGGACACCCAGGTAAAACCGTGTCCCGAACGTACCTGTTCAAACCATGCGTACCTCAGTTCACGGGCAGCTTCCTGAACGGAGCAATTATGTTCTGTCACATAATGCATAGTGTCAAAACCCTTGCAGTAAAAAGCAACCCCATACTGCTCAGCCAGGTACCTGACCAGTTGCTCATCCAGATCCGATTCCTGGCCCCTTAACCTGAAATTACAGTGTGCAATCGCAAAATCAATATGTGCCTGTCTAAACAAATGGGCCATGACCACAGAGTCGGATCCTCCGCTGACTGCCAGGAGCAGCCGGTCATTCATATGACTTAACCCGTTACTGAGGATGTATTCTTTAAAACGAGTCAACAGGTCCATAGTGATAAAACAAAAAAAAATAGATAACCAAGGTCACAATTCATTCATTCTCCAGGGCTTCATACGCTCCTTTCAGTTCTTTAAATTCTTTTTCCTGAGAGATCCTTTCAGTCACTTGCATGCCTTTGTGGTATATATCCCTGGCAGCCAGGATGTTTCCTGATTTTTCATACAACTTACCCAAATGATAATAAGAACCCGAATAATTCGGATCCTCCTGCAGGATTTCTTCAAGCAGGTTTATGGCTTCCAAATCCCGGTCCGCTTTGATATATTCCATTGCCAGGGCATGCCGGATAAAGCAGTCCCGCGGATTGTTTTGCCTGAAATCTTCCAGCTGACTGATCCGGTCCATGAGCGTTAAAAATAGCTCGGATTTGCTGTTTTGGAATATATTTGTGCTAGTCAACAACAGGTAACCATAACCCGATCAAAATGAAAATCCTGGTTTGTATCAGCAGAACTGCTGATACCACTGCAAAAATAGCTTTCAGCAATAACAATACGAAATTTGACGAAACCGGCGTGCAGTTCATCATGAATCCTTATGATGAATGGTACGCCCTGGTCCGGGCCATGGAGCTTAAGGAAAAAATGGGGGCTACGGTCCACCTTATATTGGTGGGTGATCAACAATCCGAACCTATTATTCGCAAGGGACTGGCTTATGGTGCGGATGATGCAGTCAGGATAGATTCCGGGAGCGCAGATCCCTATTTTATTGCTTCCCAGATAGCCGGTTATTCCCAGCTGGAGCACTTTGACCTGATTTTAACTGGTAAGGAAACCATTGACTTTAATGGATCGGCAATCGGCGGAATGGTTGCTGGTTTCCTTGGAATTCCCTTTATTTCTCTGGCTACCTGGTTTGAATTAAACGGTACCCAGGTTATCGTTCGGCGGGAAATAGAAGGGGGGACTGAAACCTGCCGGGTGGAACTGCCCATAGTAATATCCTGCCAGAAAGGGGTAGCGGAAATGCGTACACCGAGTATTCGCGGAATCACCTCTGCCAGATTGAAGCCCCTGTTGGTCATAGCACCCAGGGAAGCACCCGAATTCACCGAAGTGGTCAGGTTTGAACTACCCGCTGCCAAGTCTGGGGTAAAGCTGGTTTCTGCGGACCACCCCGAGGAGTTGGTGAGGTTGCTGCATGAGGAAGCCCGGGTGATCTGAGTCAGTGACGATTTCCTGATCAATTTAACACGGTATCTTGATGAGCATACTGGTTTACATAGATAGTCAGGAAGGGAAAATTAAAAAATCTACCCTTGAAGCTGCCAGTTACGGATCTGCCCTGGCCGGTCAGCTAGGTACAGTTGCCATTGCCCTGATACTTGGTCCTGTGGTTCAGGAAGATATCAGGATTCTTGGAAAATGCGGGGTGACCAGGATATTGCATGATCCTACGGATAAACTCGATCGGTTTGATAGCGGGGTAATATCATCGGTTATCCAGGAAACCTCCCGTCGGGAAAAGGCTGATATCTTGGTGTTTTCGCATAATTTCCATGGGAAAGCCCTGGCGCCCCTGGTGGCCGCCGGGCTTCAGGGGGGTATAGTCACCGGTGTCATTGCCCTGCCTGAAACAGGGACAGGATTTATAGTCAAAAAAAATGTGTTTTCAGGTAAAGCGTTTGCCTTTGTCCGGATCAAATCAGCCATTAAGACCCTTACCCTCCTCCCAAATGCCTATCCGATCAGTGAAACAGGAGGGGATATAGCCGTAGAGATATTTGATTCGGGGATAACGGAGACTGATTTCAGGGTAAAGGTTACTGCCACTGAGATTGAAAAAGGGGAAATTCCATTGGCAGAAGCAGAAATCATCGTATCAGGGGGACGAGGCTTGAAGGGACCGGAGAATTGGGGGATCGTCCAAGACCTTGCCGAAGCTTTGGGTGCTGCCACAGCATGTTCCAGGCCTGTAGCTGATTCAGGGTGGAGGCCTCATCATGAGCATGTTGGACAAACTGGGCTGACCGTCAGGCCCAACCTGTACATTGCCATTGGCATTTCCGGAGCTATTCAGCATCTTGCAGGGGTTAATGGGAGCAAACTGATCGTAGTGATTAACAAGGACCCGGAAGCTCCTTTTTTCAAGGCAGCGGATTACGGGATAGTCGGGGATGCATTTCAGGTGGTTCCCCAACTGACCGCAGCAATCAAAAAATTAAAGGGCTAAAGGCGGCGATATTATTTTTTTTTTTAACTTCATAGAATTAGCCGAAGGCTTCCCTATAAGATAATGAAGCATGAGAAAGATAGAACTGGAAATTGTTGCTTTGTCACACAGCATCACCCAATCTCATTCCTATGCCATTGTCCTTGGGGAATTGAATGGGCTCAGGAGATTACCGATTGTCATTGGAGGTTTTGAAGCGCAAGCCATTGCTGTTGCCCTGGAAAAAATGCAGCCCAGCCGGCCCCTTACCCACGATCTGATGAAGAATTTTCTGAATGCTTTCAATGTAGACTTGCAGGAGGTCATCATCAGCAATCTTCAGGAAGGCATTTTTTATTCCAAGTTGATCTGCTCCAGCCAGGAAGATGTCGTGGAGATTGATTCCAGGACTTCGGACGCCCTTGCCCTGGCAGTTCGCTTTGGTTGTCCCATATTCACCTATGAAAATATCCTGGATAGTGCAGGAATTTTGATGGAGGACAATGCCACAAAAAAGGATAAAAAGCCGGTAACCCAGGACCATAGCCATGAAAACCTGGGGGTCATGAGCATTGAAGACCTGAACATCCTGTTGAAGGAAGTCCTGGATCAGGAAGATTATATCCGGGCGATAGCCATTCGGGATGAGATTAAACAGAGAAAGAAAAAATAATGAATGTCCGAGGATCCGATGTTCCGGTGTCATGATCCGTTTTCCAAATAGTAAGATTAACCTGGGTCTGCGGATTAAGGCCAAAAGAAAGGATGGATATCATGACCTGGAGACCCTCATGTATCCCCTGAGGGCCAGCGATGCGCTGGAACTCATCCGGGCCAATCGATTTTCCTTCCATTTTACTGGGCTTCCCATCCCGGGCTCACCGGGTGATAACCTATGCGTAAAAGCCTGGAAACTGGTTAAAAAGCTTAGGCCCCGTATCCCTAATGTCCACCTTCATCTGCATAAGGTCATACCTCCGGGAACAGGACTTGGTGGAGGATCCAGTGACGGAGCTTACACCGTTCAGTTGTTGGATGAATGTTTTTCGCTCCGGTTGACCAAAGCAGAGAAACTGGCTTGTGCCATTCAGCTGGGCAGTGATTGTGCCTTTTTCCTGGAAAACCGACCCTGTCTCGCTACGGGGAGGGGGGAAATCCTGGATCCAGTATCCCTGGACCTCAATGAATACCGGATACAGGTGATTTGTCCGCACCTGCAAATATCTACCGCAGCAGCTTATGCCATGGTTAAACCAGCCAAAGTATCCAACACGATTTCCCAGATCATCCGTCTTCCGGTAATCGAATGGAAAGACAGACTGATCAATGATTTTGAGCAGCCCCTGTTCCAACAGTTCCCATTGCTCGCAAATATTAAGGCCAAATTGTATGATGGAGGGGCGGTTTATGCATCAATGAGTGGGAGCGGGTCAGCTGTATATGGGATTTTTTACAAAAAAAACACTGCCATTCTCAGTTGGGAGGATGGCTGCCAGGTTTTTGATTGCTGATTGTTTAGGGTTATTTCACCGACTGCACCAGATTTTTGAATGTTTCCGGTTCATTCATGGCCAGATCCGCCAGTACTTTACGATTCAGCATGATTTCCTTATCTGCCAGTTTATGGATGAATTGAGAATAAGTCATCCCTTCAGCCCGGACCGCGGCATTGATGCGGGCGATCCATAACTGCCGGAAACTACCTTTTTTGAGTTTGCGGCCGATATAGCTATAGGTCAATCCCTTTTCAAGGACATTTTTTGCCACTGTATAGACATTCTTTCTTTTGCCGTAAAAGCCTTTGGCCTGCCTGAGGATTTTTTTCCTTCTGGCCCTTGAGGCAACTGCCGGTACTGAACGAGGCATGATAGGTTGATTAAATAGTTAATGTCTAAATTACCCGGAAGATCTACCGCAGGGTAAGCAATCTTTTCACCATATTGCGGTTAGCACTGCTTAACATGGCCCCACCCCGCAGGTGCCGTTTTCTCTTCTTGCTCTTTTTGGTCAGCAAATGACTTTTGAATGCCCTGGCAAAACGGATCTTTCCAGATCCTGTCAATTTGAACGTTTTTTTTGCCCTGGAATGCGTTTTTACCTTAGGCATCGGATAAAATTTGGAACGCAAAGGTATGCCAATTCCATTAAACTATAAAATACCCGGTCGGATACTGGTCATGATGCCCTAAATCCGATCAATGAATAAGTAATATGTTAAATTGCAGGGTCAAATTTGATGAAATTACCCTGCCGGGGATTTAACCAGGGTGAAGATGATTAATTTACCTCTGGATTTTTTACCATTCAGCCATTAATTCTTCCATTTACCCCGGATTTTTAATAAATTGACCCCCGACTTTAATCTTTTAAAACAGCCTTATGCGTATTTGCAACTATCTATTCCTCTGTGCGGGAACCGCATTTATCATACTAACCGGATGTCATTCCGGAGGTTCCACCCAAAATAATGCGCAAACAGATTTTCTGGACCTGACCGGGATGGATACTTCGGTTAGTCCTGGTGAGAATTTTTTCCTATACGCCAATGGTAACTGGATAAAACACACCCAAATCCCCCCTTCCAAAACGGGTTGGGGGTCGTTTTATACAGTTTATGATAAGTCCCTGCATGATATGCGGAATATTTTGGATTCCTGCATGAACCTGAAAGATCCCCAAAAAGGAACTGTGGCCCAACAAATCGGAGACCTGTATGCCAGTGCCATGGATTCCACGGCTATCGACAAGGCAGGGATTAGCCCCCTCACCGGGGACCTTTCCCGGATCGGGAATATTCGGACTGAGAAAGGGATCCTGGATGAAATTGCCGTGGAATTCAATCATGGGAATGGAGCTGTATTTAGCTTCTATGGTGCACCGGATGATAAGAACAGTGGATGGCAGGTAGCTCATTTTGACCAGGGAGGACTGGGTCTTCCGAACCGGGATTATTATTTCAAGACGGACAGTATCAGCAAAATGATCCGTACTGCCTATCAAGGTTACATCAGGAAGTTATTTATGCTGAGCGGAACGGATTCTGTTTCCGCTGCTAAAAAAGCCCTGGGAATCATGAAACTGGAAACAGCCATGGCGAAATCTTCCAAAAGCCCGGTTGATCTGCGTGATCCCAAAGCCAATTATCACCCATTCACCCTCCCTGCACTGGACAAAATAACTCCAGGGATCAACTGGCAGTATCTGACCAGCCAGCTGAATATCCGGGAAGACACGGTGCTTGTGGGCCAACCAGCATTTTATCATGCCCTATCCGGGCTATTGAAATCCACTCCGGTGAACGTTTGGAGGGATTACCTTCAGTTTCACCTGATCAGTGATTATGCCAGCCTGTTAAGCAGTCCTTTTTCCGAGGCGAAATTCAATTTTTATAACCGGTTGCTGAACGGTCAGCAAGAACAGGAACCCCGTTGGAAACGGATGTCAGCCCTGGTGGACGGGACCCTGGGAGATGCCCTGGGCCAGTTATATGTCCAACGGTATTTTCCCCCTGCCGCCAAACAACGGATGATCGACCTGGTCAATAATCTTCAGGCTACCTACAAATACCGGATCGCTCACCTGGACTGGATGAGCGATTCCACCAAGCAGAAAGCGATTGCCAAACTGGAAGCTTTCAATAAGAAAATCGGTTATCCGGATAAATGGAAGGACTATTCTGCTATTGATATCAATCGCGGATCCGTGATCACCAACCTGGAACATATCGGACAATGGCATTATCTGTATGATATCCATAAGATTGGTAAACCGGTGGACAAATCTGAGTGGGGCATGACTCCTCCCACCGTGAATGCCTATTATGATCCCCAGTTCAATGAAATTGTTTTTCCGGCAGGTATTCTCCAGCCGCCTTTTTTCTTCCCCAATGCGGATGATGCAGTGAATTATGGGGCAATCGGAGCGGTCATTGGCCATGAAATGACCCATGGCTTCGATGATCAGGGCAGTCAGTATGATCTGCATGGCAACCTGAAGAATTGGTGGACTCCGGAAGACAGAAAAAAATTCAACTTAAAAGCCAGTCTGATCATTGCCCAGTATGATAGTTCCATCATCCTGGATTCCATGCATGTGAATGGCAAGCTGACTGAAGGAGAAAATATTGCGGATATCGGTGGCCTGGCCATCGCCTATGCCGCCTTCAAGAACACCCCGGAAGGGAAAAGCTCAGTCAAGATTGACGG
>DATLTB010000061.1:0-4282 GCA_035533815.1 Chitinophagaceae bacterium | reverse complement strand
GTTGCAGCAGACTATCCACCTAATCAGTCAAAGTGGTAATACAAAAACACTACAATTGCAGGAAGCAAGAGGTCTACTTGAAATCATTAGTAATTATACTGTAACCCCCCGGCCAAGTACGTCAGCATCGATCCATAGGTTTGCTTTGGGATCTGGTGCAAATCCTTTAAGAGAGGGGATTATGTGGAATGAACTTCCTGATGCCGTGATTTCAGATGACTGTGCTGGGGCAGAAGGTCCTGGATTCGGTTGACGGGATATTCCGGTATCCGGATCAGCAGGTCTTTCAACCAATCCAGGGGATTGATGCCATGCAGTTTGCAGGTTCCCACCAGGGAATATAGCAGCGCAGTCCGGGTTGCGGCCTCATGGGATCCGCAGAAAAGGTAGTTTTTCCTTCCCAGGGCCACCGGCCTGATCGTATTTTCCACCGGATTGTTATCAATGGAGAGACTGCCATCCCGGATATAGATGGAAAGGCGGTCCCAGCGTTTGAGGTTATAGGCAATGGCTTGTCCGATGCCGCTTTTGGGCAGTACCTGGGGGTACTGGTCCGTCATCCATCCTTTCATATTTTCCAGGATGGGAGCAGCCTTCAGCTGCCGGACTTCTTTGATCTGGTCAAAATCCATTTGGCCTTCCCTGCATTGCCGCTCTATGGCGTAGAGCTGCTGGATTTGTTCCAGGGCATACCCGGCCCGGAACTGGTCATTATCCAAAGCCTCCTCGAACTTACGGCGTCCATGGGCCATGCAATGCATCAGGGTGATGCCATGGGCGCCGTCAAGGTGTTCATAGGCCCCGTATCCATCGGTCTGAAGGTGCCCGCTAAAATCTTTCAGCACTGCGGTAGGATAATCCCCGCTTCGGCCTTGCTGGTAATCAAACAATACGATCTTTTTCAGGCTATTATGATAAACCCATAAAAAGCCTCTGTGGCTGGTTCCTTTCTTTTGCTTGTCCAGTACCTTAATGGGGGTCTCATCGGCATGCAAATACGAGGTGGCCAGCACTTCTTTTTTATGGGCCTCAAAAAGGGGTTCGATCAGCTCACATACTCCCCTGACCCAGCCGGTGAGGGTGGAATAGGATAAATTAACTCCTGCCCTGTCAAAGCGCTGCATCTGACGATGCAGCGGAAGGTGATCGACATATTTGTCGATCACCACCTGGGCCAGCAGTCCCGGCCCGGCGATGCATTTGGGCAGGGGCATGGGAGGCGGTGGGGCTATGATGATCCGGGTCTCCTGTTCATTTTTAACCAGGTATTTGGGCCGGACATATCGTAATACGTAGATTTCCTGTTCCCGCAGTTCCAGCTGCTCGGTGACTTCCTCTCCGATTTTTACCCCACCGGTAATATCGGTCTGCGGCTGGACCAGGACCTCCTGGCGGGGCAGGTAATCGGGTAAGGGGTTACGGCCCGGATGAACCAGGGGTGTGGTAATGACCTGAGACCGGGTATAGGTGATTTTTTGGGAGGCTACCGTCCGGGTGGCCACGGTATCGACCTCCAGATCCAGGGTGCCCTGCTGTACTCCCGCTGGGGGGTCAGTGGGCACAAAACGCTCCGACCGGGAGCCATAGACCAGCTTCTTCAGGCCGGCCAGCTCATGGGTCAGGGCATCAATCTTAAATTGCTGATTCTGGATTTGAGATTGCTGGGTCTGGGTGATTGCCTGGAGGGACCTCACTTCAGATTCCAGGGACTGATTGCTTTGGATCAGTTCCGGGCGGGAAAGATGGTCATATGATGAGGTGGAGTCCACAGGAGATAACGGAGATAAAGATACACGCTAAACCCGCTGCTGTCAAGTGTTTCAGGGTATTTATTTATCCAGATCAGGTGTGTATAAACCAGGTCTGAAATCGCTTTTGATTTCTTCGGACCCCGGGCCTGTGCATTACCCATGGATAAGAGAGGTTAAATTTGGTTTTCTATCTTCAGCCTGTAGCGGGGACGCAACCTGATGGACCGGAGCGAAATTCCTTCCAGCATCCAGCGCAGCTGGCTGGAAGTGATATAGAGACAGGAAGAATCCGGGTTGTGCCTTGGCAGCTCAAAGGTGCCCTTCTCCAGGCGTTTGTAATAAATGGCAAAACCGTCCCCTTCCCATAACAGGAGCTTGATCTGATTACGGCGGCGGTTGATAAAGATGAATACTTCCCCGCAGGTGGGGCTCTTGCCCATACCCGTCAGCACCAGTCCGGCCAGGGAATCAAACCCCCTTCGCATATCGGCGAAAGGCCGATACAGGTAATAAAGCTGGGATCCGGAAATTTGAAGCATGGGATCAGTTCAATAGCGTTTTGAGCCAATGAGCGTCAACCTGCTGGTGGAATAGGAGTCGTTTTCCCGAAGGGGTAACCAGCTCGCAAAATATCGGGGAGCAAGGCTTGGAAGATGTCTCCACCTTCAGGGGTAGGAAAACCTTTCGGCCAGCAAGGGGGATGGAGGCGCCGGAAGCCTTCCTGCTTTTTTTGTACCAATACTGAAGAGTGTGGTAACTGATTTGCTCCTGGAAACACCAGGCCTTTTTAGACAGGCCGCTCAGCCGCCAGGCATCAACCATGGCCGACCGTTCTGCAGTGAGATGCTTGATTTGTCGCATACAGCAAAACTATGGCCCGTAAAACTTCCAGTCAATACGTGGTTGGCCGAAGGGTTACATATCGTTGTTAGTTAGGATGTATCTTGAAAAACTAATGTTGAAGATAAAAACAAAAAGCTAAATAGATAATGTCGAGTTGGGTATGAAGTACAGTAGAATTACAAATGGCGAAGATTACAAGTGTCAGCCCGTATTTTGGCAATACCCAATGTTGGCGGTAGTTTTTATGCAAAGACCCTCTTTCGAATATTAGGTGCAACCGATTTTTTCGCAATTGTTGTTTTCTTTTTCGAGTGTTTTATTTTATAATTTTTAATAAACTCACTTATAGCGGCTTGTTCTTTGTCTGTCAATGGCTCACTTTTGATAATAAAGTCAACGCCTTTTGGTTCTTTTATGTGTCCCATTTTTTAACTTTTAAAATATTTTTCAACTAATTTTTCTGCTGATATAGTAGGTATTATCATCCTTTGTCCACCGAAATGATAAGCACCTAATGTTTTTTCATAATGCTCAATAAGTTTGGTCTTAGCGGTAAATGATACGAACCCATCAAAACCATGCTGAAATGAGATTTTACAAGCATGTGCAACAAGATTTCCTGCAACTCCTTCGTATAACTTGTTTTTACCAATGTTGAAAGGAGCACTCTCAACTAAGTCCATCAAAATATGGTCGGGTCTAATTGTTAAGCTAATAAGCCCTTGAATAATATCAGGATTGTTTACAATGGTCAATTTATAAACTTCTTTTGAATTGTCTGCTAATTCCATTTTCCAATTAAATTGCCAACCATTTTTCTTGGTTATTTGTTTTACGTCAGCAATTGTTAACAGGGAAACCTCGGTCTGAAAACTATCGCCTGATATTGTATTTTGGATTGAGTTCGTAAGCCTGTCAATGATAAAATCCAATGCTATTTTTTTCTGTTTCTTCACGCCACAATTTACGAAAAATAAGGATAAAATCCCTTTAAAAGTAGCAATAAATAAAGTCAGACATAGGCTTTCCTGTATTTCTTTTTGAATGCTCTGCATAAAAAAAGCCAGCCAAGTTTCGACGAAGGAGAAACATAGCTGGCTTCTCACGATCAGCCCCTGAAATTCCTTCGGCGAAACAGTGGGAATCCAATATTTTTTTCTTTCACCAGCCACTCATTAGCGTAATTACATGCCAGCATATTCGTTAGGGATTAACCTGTCTTCCGGGTAGTGGAAAATATCGCGCTGGTGAAAAGAAAGAGAATTACCTACCGCGCCGCTACGAACACTATAATATTTGGAGAATCACCGGGCGGCTTTGGTTTGCGTTTTTTTGATAGATAAAAACACGGCAGCTTTAGTAACAATCTTCAACGATAGAATACGTTTTTATCCATCAAAAAAACGCCGCCATCCTGACCGTTTTAACATTATTATAATAAGGGATAAGCAACAAAACCGAAATGAACCGATATTGACCAAAAATGGACAGAATCTGTTTATAATATGAACAGAAACGAACGGAATGAACCGATATTAAACTGTTTTGCAAAAAAGCGTTTAAAAGTGGTTGGAAACGGTTTTCCCGATTGCAAGATGTGCCTTTGTGTACACAAAGGCGTTCTTGCCATCTCCCAATGGAGGTAAACTTTGTCGCAACTCCAAAGCCTTGTCAGTCGTATGTATAAT
>DATLTB010000060.1:0-28349 GCA_035533815.1 Chitinophagaceae bacterium | reverse complement strand
TTTTAAAATTGCTTAATCATCCATATCAGCGTACTAGAAGAGATGGCAATCTAATCCTTGGTATCGCTGTGAACATTATTTGATAGTTTAAAAATCCAATTAAAAATAATGATCAGCCCATTTTATTTGTGGATCATTTTTAGGTTCAGCTTATACTGATAAAATAGGGTTTCAACACATTACTTACTGCTATCACATAGTCTATAATCATTTGGCACATCATCAACCATAATATACCCCAAGGTGCTCTTTATCTTCTCCATGCTTTTGGAATAAAGACGCTACTTCCGGACAAATTCAAGATTAAAATTCCAAAGTTTCAAACTTCACATGGTGTTATAACAGAAAATGAATTTGAGGAACTGAAATGATGGAAATACCTATCAGACATTTTTACTAGGACTATACCCATTAATTGGCCTTATAAGGAGGTAAGATTTAAAGAGCTAATTCCAGCAGCTGTTTATTGGTTGCGGGTCATTAGGACTTACCTATGGCAATCCTTTTATGCCTGAATTGCTTGGCAAATTCGGTTGGGAAATTCCGCAAATAAGGGAAATCTGGGGAACACTTAAGTTTTCTGGAGATTTCAGGAAGGCTTCTAAGTTTGTCTGTATTGTCTTAATTTTCCGGCACAAATTCAGGTACTGGCTTCCGGGATATGACCCCCGGCCCGTTTCAGGGGAAACCCGGGGAATGGGAATTCATCCGGAATACCATGTTATAAAACTGGTATAAATGGGGTTAACCGATCCGGATTTTTAACAGTAAACGCAATACCTATGGTGAACAAAGGGAAAATAGGCCTGGTGACCGGGGCCAGCAGCGGGATTGGATTTGCGATCGCCAGGGCACTGAAGTCAGATAACTTTAAAATCATCGGAGTGGCGCGCAGGAAGGACCGGATGGAGGAATTGCAACTGGATCCCGATGACATGCAGGCAGGGGATCTCAATAGTCCGGAATTTCAGGATTCAGTGGTGGAACATGTGTACAGTAAATACGGAAAATGTGATTATCTGTTCAACTGCGCCGGAGTCATGGAGGTTGGGACCATTGAGGAAATGGATATTGATAAAATGGCTTCCATGATCCGGCTGAATGTGGAGTCTACTTTCCGCCTGACTTATCAGATGCTCAAACGGTTCAGGGAGCAGGGGTCCGGACACATCATTAATATTTCCAGTGTCCTTGGGACAAAGGTCAGACCAACCGCTGGTGCCTATGCAGCAACCAAATATGCGCTGGAAGCATTATCAGAGGCATTAAGGATGGAACTGTCAGGAACAGATATCCTGATTACCTGCATTGAGCCAGGGTTGGTCATGACTGAATTGCATCAAAACTGGAAGGTCCATCCAAGGGAAAGCATGAATATACAGGAGCCATTGGATGCCGGATATATTGCGGAAATCGTGAGATTCATCATGGATCAGCCTGCGCATGTGCGAATTCCTAAGTTGATGATCCTGCCAAAAGATCAGCAGATCTGAAAATAATACTCCCGGAGAGATATAGCGGTTTACCTGGCTATTCCAAAGGAACCCCTTCTGGATGGCTTGTCCAGTCACTCATTCATTTCCCTTTGAACCGCCTGTTGAGGTTAGCCCGGGATTGTTTCAGCTGACAGCCCGGATATGCCGGTTCACTGAACTGCGGGTAAATAAATAAAACACCAGCAATACGGCGACCAGGCAAACGGGAACGTATGGGGAGATCATGGAGTCTATGATCAAACCTTTTGCAAGCAGCGAACGGCGGACAAGCCATTGCAGCCCCTGTACCGCAACGAGCGCAGCGACCAGCATCCAAATATACAAAGGGACCATACTCATCGTCAGCAATCTGCCCAGGGTGTTCCCTTCGTAGCCCAGGATGGACAGTAAGCGGATTTGCTCCCCTGACCGGGAGATTACCAGCTGCAGATATACGGAGAAGATGATCAGGGCAAGGGCGATCACACAGATCCCAAATAGACCGATGGCAGAAAGTATGGTGGTCAGGATGACCCTGATCTTACTGAATTTCAGGTTATCCGCATTGGTCTGGTAATGGTGGGTATGCAGATAAGCAGCGAGCTGGGGATCTGATGGATCGGTCACTTTGAGTATAATGCCGGTTGGAGCCGGTTTCGCCATTTGGCCATAATGCAGGTTGGCCCAGTCCATGAACCGCTGCGGCACCAGGATCGAGGATATATGGTTTGAAAACCCCACCACACTAGCCATGAATTGCCCGGAACCGCCGGGTCCCGATATCGAAATGCTGACCGGAATGGATTTCACTGAGGCCTCGGAAAGCTGGGGGAGTCCCTGGCTCAACGCAAACCCATAATTATACATGGTCAGAAAATCAGTGGAAATGATTATGGGCAGCACTGGGTCCCCAGGATCCCAGTGCCATTTCTCCGGCCTGTTTTCCAGAAAAGTATCCGGCACTGCTTCAAAAAAAAGATCGGTATAAAACCGGGTCTGGAATCCGGCAGTGGCACTTACTTTAAATTGATTAGCAGTAACAGGTCCCCAGGCATGCACAAAGGACTGGTGGCTGATATCCCTGATCTCCTCATCGCTGAAAGCGGGATGCCCGGCATGGTCGGCCGGGATTGCCTTATGGATAACCAGCAAACTTTCCATGCCCGCCTTTTCAGCCGGAGTGAATAACAGTTGCCCGATATCGGTAAATGACTGGACTGCCACCAGGAGCACCAGCATGCCCAGCCCCAGGCCTAAAAGAGCGAATACCAGGCCGGATTTTCCCTGACCGCTCCGCATCAGCCTTCGCAATAGTCTTTTCTGTTCCACGGGTCAAAGCATGAGTTTTCGGGTATAATCAAAATGATCATCCTCTTCCAGATCCACGATGATCATCCCCGATTTATTAACAAGGCATGCCTCCGCGATCAGGGATGCTGCATGACGGATATTGAGATGGTCCAGGTGACTGAAGGGTTCATCCAGCAATATCCAGTCGAAGGGCTGCAGCAATGACCGGATGATGGCTACCCGCTGTTGTTCTCCGTAGGATAATCTATTTCCCGACTGCCCCAGTTTTTCTGTAATGCCCAGCCTGCCGGCATAGTCCGGAATGATTTCCCGGGGGATTTCGGGAGTCAGGGCTCTTTTGACTTCCAGATTTTCCGCTGTAGTCAGCTCCCCGAAAAGCCGGAGATCCTGAAAGACCACGCTCAGGTGCCGCTGCCGCAATTGGGCCAGCCTGGCAGGACCGGTATTGCGCAGATCCTGGTTATCCAGGGTGATGCTGCCTGCATAATCCGTGCGCAGCCGGTAGAGGTAATGGATAAGGGTGGATTTGCCGGTACCCGACGGGGCCCGGATATGGATATATTCCCCCTGGTTGAACCGGCAGTCCCTGTTCCAGATATCGGAGGGCCTATCCTGCAAGGCATCCTTTAAAGGTAAAGGCAGAAGCTGTTGTAAACAGATTTCCAAGGATGGTCATTTCAGGGAACCGGAAAGTCAGGTTCTTCGGGTATCAGTCCTTTAGCGGTTACTGCTTTGGGTGGAGTCTGTCCCCATCCGGCTTTGTTTTCTTTTCATTTCCCGGTCATGACTGCGAATAGCGGTATTCACCAATTGCATCAGGCTGTTTTGCCGGTGGTTCATCATACTCAGGGTCAGGGTACCGGATTCCGTATTACCGCTCAGGCCACCTCCGGTTACATAAAGATTATTGAACAGCCAGCCCGGCATATGTTTCCTTTTACCCTTGGATGAATCTGCTGCGGCCATGGTGGTGCTTAGGCCATGGATATCCAGATAAAATCCGAGCGGATTTCCATAGAGGGGATCCAATACTTGTTTGGGTCCAGAAGCACTTCCGGAAACATACTGGTTGACCAGGTCCTGACTTGATCCCAGGACAATCATCCGGGAATTGCTGGCAAATCCCATAGACATGCCGGAATGCCCCAGGCTGATATGGTAGGACATGGGTCCATCTCTGACCAGCATACCCATTGTGGCCACCTGGCTGAGCAGTTTGTCCATGGAGGAAGTATCTCCTACGGTGAGCACGGCCAGCCATCCCAGCGCGGAATAGGCCTGCTCGATCTTTCCCATGGTACTGGTATCTGCGGGTGACATGGAAGAGATCTGGCGCCCTACATGGGTGACGGCCAGGATCAGCCCTCCCTGGAATGCCTTCAGCGTAGTGTCCAGGCCGGAATTGCCTTTTTGTGAAAGGGCTGCATCAGCCAGACCTTCCAGGTTCAGGTCGTTTAAATAATTTTTAATGCCGGAAGGATTAATGGAAATGGCCATAACCGCCAGGGGACTATCCGTGGGAATTCTTTCCAACAGGGCCCTGTCGACCGGGCGACCAGATAATAATTTACGGGCTGCATTCCCCATCCGGTCATTGAGGTAATACTTGGTTTTTACCCGGATACTGCTTTTTCCGAAGACCAGCCCAGCCCATCCATAGCACCCGTCATACAGGTCTGGTTTGACGATCATGGAAAGCAGGGGATTTTTACCATAACCAGCCATAACCTGGTATACCTGAGCCACATTCAGGAAAAAGGAAATGTCGTCACCGGTCTGTTCGGGTGAGGAGAATTGACTGATCCCCGTTACCGAAGCAGAGGTACTTTGACTATTGAGTTGCTGGAATACCTTCAGGAACGTCATGGTTTTGCCGGTATCCAAGTCTTGCCCAGGATTTTCATTGCCGGATGATATTTTCCGGAAGACCATCACCACATGGTTATTCCAACCGATCATTTCATTGCCGTTGATGTTCATATGACCCAGGTCCCCGGAACTCCGGACTGCCATGGAGGGATAATGGGCTTTCAGGAACCCTTCCAGCTTCCCTCGGTCGGAAAGGCCCGCTACCAGGCCCAGGTATCCTTTACCGAAATGTTTATCCCGCTCGAGGAAACCGTATATGTCCGCAGTCAGGTCAATGCCCATCGTTGAAGGGTGCAAAAAGATATTCCGGAAGGAAGAATCCGTTGTTTGGGTGAGCATTTGCTGGTATAGCGATGATTTTTTAATAGCGTTCGTATCCAGCTTGGATTCCAGCTGTGGGAGATTAAAGCCTACCACCACCGCGGCACTGCCCGGAATATAAGTGGTCTCTCCTTTCTGCTTGTTACAGGCGGTACAGAAAAACAAGAGGGAAAGAGATGCGACGCTAAGGGATACAAAGGACATTTTCATATTGGGGGATTTACAGGGATTGACCGTAAGATAGTAACATTCGATCAAATCAGAAATCAGAATGGGAATTGGGCCAGATCGGCCTGACTAATTGTTTCCTGGGTACCGGTTTGCAGGTTTTTAATGCCGATTTTTCCACTCTGCAGTTCGGCTTCCCCAATGATCGCCACATAAGGTATCCCCCGTTTGTCCGCATATTTAATCTGCTTATCCATCCGGGCCTTGGACGGGTAGATTTCCGAGGCGATACCCTTATCCCGGATCTCCTGGAGCAGGGAAAAGGCCCTGGCGGCCATTTCTTCCCCCAAATGCAGGAAAAGCACGCGGGTGGATTGTGCGGCAGCTACAGGGAAAAGCTTCAGCTCTTCCATCACATCAAAGATCCGGTCCACGCCAAAGGAAAAACCTACTCCCGATATGCCAGGCAAACCAAACAGCCCTGTCAGGTTATCATACCTGCCTCCGCCGCCCAGACTGCCGATCTGCATTCCTCCGGGAGCTCCGGCTTCCAGTATGGTGCCGGTATAATAATGCAGTCCACGGGCCAGGGACAAATCTATCCTGAGGTATCCGGTAAACCCTGTAAATGGGTTATCGAGGATCCGGGTCAAAGCAGCAATTCCTTCCTGACCATCGTTGTTTTCAGGGAAAAGGGCTTTCAGTTTATCCAGTTTTTCAGCATTGGAGCCGTTGATGCTTAGAAAATTTCCGACAATGGCCAGGGCTTTTTCATCCAGGCCCTTAGTCAGGAGTTCCTGCGAAACCCCGGCCCAGCTGATCTTGTCCATTTTGTCAATGGCGGTGGTGATTTCCGCGAGCATCTCGGGTCGCCCGATGAGGTAAGCCAGGCCGCTGAGCAACTTCCGGTGATTGATCCTCAGGGCAGAATCAGTTAAGCCCAGTTCCCGAAATACTTTCCCGGCCAGCAGGAGCAGTTCGATCTCGCAAAGCAGGGAGTCGCTGCCGATGATATCGGCATCACACTGGTAAAACTCCCGGTACCTGCCTTTCTGGGGACGGTCAGCCCGCCATACGGGTTGGATCTGGTACCTCCGGAATGGGAAAGCCAGGTCTTGCTGGTTCATGGCCACAAAGCGGGCGAAAGGTATGGTGAGATCATAACGCAGGGCCTTGCCGGATATCAGCAAGGCCAGTTCTGCCGGATCCCTGGCTTGTTTTGCCTTATCCAGGATGTCTCCGTTATCCAGGATCCGAAACAGCAGTTTATCCCCTTCATCTCCGTATTTTCCGGTAAGGGTATCCATGTTTTCCATGCTGGGGGTCTCCAGGGGCTGGAAACCGTAGCATTCAAATACCCTTCGGATGGTATCCAGGATATACTGGCGTTTCCGGAGTATGGCGGGCGGAAAATCACGGGTCCCCCTCGGAATGGAAGGCCTGATCATGACTTGGTCCGGGGGATTGAAGCGAAAGAAGCAGCCTGATCTGCATAGCGGACCATGACCATTTCGCAGGCTTTTTCCAGCAGGTCAAATACCTCCTGAAAACCATGTAATGGTCCGTTCCAGGGATCTGGTACAGACCGATTCCTTCCGGGATACAGCTCATTGAGCAGGAGCTCCACCTTGTCCATAGGAGATGCCGCTCCTCCGATATGGCTGATTTCTCCATAGACATCAGTAGCCAGGGCATATATCCGGTCAAAATGCTGAAAATCTCCCGGGGTGAACTTCCTGGCCCTCAGCATGGATATATCTATGCCATGCAGGGCTGCGGTTTTAACGGCAAAGGGATGGGGAGGTTCATGCACATGAAAACTTTCCGTTCCGGCACTGTCCACGGTCCAGTCTACCCCCCGGGCCAGGATTTTTGATTTAAGTATGCCTTCGGCCATGGGAGAACGGCAGATATTGCCCAGGCAAACCATTAATATTTTCATAAATGAAAAAAATTTTCAGAGGCAGGATGACTACAGCAGCGCTCCCATTCCCCAGCCCGCAAAGGTAATTATTATCTGTAACCCGAATGGGTGTTAAGTCCAGGTTAAATCACCCGGGGTCCGGGCTTTATCTTATGGAAAAATCACCCCGGGGAATCTACCTGGTGGGCCCGCTTGTCTCGTCCCAGTCAAGGACAGCCAGGGGGGGCTGAAAGGACCGGTCAGTTAATCCCGCTGCAGGAAAGACATTTTTTTGTATAATTGCTATTTTTTATGAACCTGGAAGAAAGAAACAGGCATACCAGGGCTTATGTGCGGTTCAGGATGGTATTTGATATCCTGATGGGCGTGTTCTATATACTCGGTGGATTTTTTGTCATGGAATCCGGAAGTTTTCAGGCCAGGTTGAATTTGTCCCGTCCGATATATTATGGACTGGGTGCGTTGCTCCTGGTGTATGGTACTTTCCGGATATTCAGGGGATTCAAACATATCTTTTAAGCATCAGTACCATGAAGGCTGTTAAAACCGGCAGGAACATTCGGCTGTTTTGCCTGGGGTTGCTTGGCTTTACCGGCTGCACCAGTTCCGGTCACAAGGCGCTGGATACCCTGTCCTCAGGGACCATTCAGATCAGCGTGGATAATTCCTATCAGCCGCTGATGGATTCTGAGATCAGGGTTTTCGAAACCCTGCATCCGGATGCCCATATCATTGCCCATTACAAACCGGAAGCGGATTGCTTCAATGACCTGGTCAATGACAGCGCCAGGCTGATCATCGTCACCCGGGGCCTGGATACCGCAGAGGAAAAATATTTCCGGGCTATCAAAGAACCCATCATCACTAAAATCCTGGCCTGGGACGCTGTTGCCCTGATTGTCAGTCCGGACAATCCGGATACCGATATGACCATGGATCAGGTCCGCAGCGTTATGGACGGAAGTTCCGGCCAACCTGGCCTGAAGCTGGTGTTTGACCGGCGCAATTCCAGCCTGGTCCGTTATGCCATTGATTCCATCAACCGGGGCAAACCGCTGCCGCCCGGAGTGATCACGGCCGGAAACTGCAGCAATGTGGTCAATTATGTAGCCGGGCATAAGAACGCCCTCGGGGTGATCGGGGTAAGCTGGATATCTGATCCATATGATTCTACCGGATTGAGTTTTCTGAGCAAGACCAGGGTGGTAGGCATAAAAGCAAGTGCCAAGGTTGAGTATTTTAAACCATATCAGGCGTATATTGCGCTCAGGAGCTACCCGCTGACCCGGGCCTTTTATTTTGTGCTCCGGGAACCGTATATGGGACTGGGGACAGGATTTGCCAATTTTCTGGGAAGTGACAAAGGCCAGCTCATTATCGGGGACTTCCGGCTTTTTCCGGCAAAACTGAATATTGTCTGGAAAAACGCCACCCTCCAGTGAACCAACAAATAATCCACCACTATAAAACCGAAAAAAATGAAAAAAGTGACATGTCTGACAAGCCTTTTGCTGATCATTGCAGGTCTTGCGGCGACCGCACAATCCATCAGTGAAGGGACACAGGATCTGTATTACCAGAAATATCAATCGGCTAAATCCGTGTTGCTGAAAGTCATCACAGCAACACCGACCAATGATGAAGCTTATTACTTTCTGGGTCTCGCAGATCTTGGACTGGATGATAAGGCATCCGCCCAGGCTGATTTTGCAAAAGGAGTCCAGGTCAACCCCAATTCCATGCTCAACATCGTAGGCATGGGACGCATGGATATCCTCAATGGCCAGTATGATTTGGCCAAACAGCCATTTCAGCAAGCCTTCAATTTGAACAAGGAAAAAGATATGAGCATTGGTGCCGCTATATTGGAAGCCACTGCACAATCCCCGAAGGCAGATAATCTTTTTGCCCTGGACCTGATGAAGCAGCTCAAGGCTGACCGCAAAAACCGCAAAAAGGATTATACGGCTGCCGATTATGATGCCATGGGAGATGCTTACCTGAACACCCCCAACGGAGGGGGAAATGCAGCTAACCAGTACCTGAATGCCATCAGCGCCGACAGCAAGTATGCGGAAGCTTATAATAAGCTGGGGGACCTGTACCGCGATGCACGCGTGGACAGCAGTGCCCTGACCTATTGGGAACAGGCAATAGGGGCTGATCCCAATTATGTGCCGGCCTATTATAACCTGTTCTGGTATTATCGGTTCAGGGACCTGGACAAGGCGCAGCAATACCTTGATAAATACACCGCACTGACCGATGATAAAGTGGATGCCCAGGCTTATCTGGTGGATATGCTTTTCGCCAGGAAAGACTATCAGGGAGCCATCACCAAAGCTAATCAGATCATGCCATCCTTGAACAAGGTGACCCAGACCAGGTTATACAAGCTGATGGCGGTGAGCTACAATGCCATGGGAGATTCCCTGGATGCCAAAAAGAATATGGATATCTATTTCCAGCGACAGGATACCTCCAAGCTTTCCATTCCCTTCGATTATATCACCTACAGCCAGATCCTGAGCAAACTGAAAGAGGACTCCCTGGCTAATATTTATGTGGCAAAGGCAGTTAATGCCGATACTTCCACCGATCTGGGCTATCTGCGCCAACTGGGTGGCCAGCTGAGGAAGCAGGGAAATTTTAACGGGGCTGCCCTGTATTATAAAAAGGCTATTGATATTGCCGGGGCCCAGGCGAGTATTTATGATTATTTCTGGTTTGGTCTTTCCCAGTTGTATGCCGGACAGATCGATTCGGCGATTGCTACGTTCCAGCAGATGGCAAAGAAATACCCCCAGCCCAAGGATCAGCAGGTGGCATATTATTATCTGGCCACTTCACAGGCTGAGCAGGATACGGGCTACCAGGGCACAGCTGTGGATGCCTACACCAAATATATCAGCCTGATCAGCCCCACCGATTCCAGCAAAAAGAGCCAGCTCACCAAAGCGTATTATTATATTGCCACGGTGGACCTGAAGAAAAGCGATTTTACTGATGCCGGATCCTATGCCGACAAACTGGTTGCCCTGGACCCACAGAGTCCTTTTGCCACCAATATTTATGGCAACCTGGCCGCTACTTACGTACACCAGCAAGACAGGAATTCCGCAGAGGAATACAGCAAGAAACTACTGGCCATAGATCCCAGCAATGCCATCGCCACCCAGATCCTGAATTATTACAAGGCACTGGACAAATACAATGCCGACGAGGCAAAGCGAAAGGCAGCCAAGGGGTCACATTGATTCATCAACCATCCCATTTAAGCCATCCCTCCGGTTTTCCGGAGGGATGGTTGCGTACAGGCAATCCACTCATATGCACCGGCCAATGGGTTAGCCAGGTGCAGGGATGGGGGGAAGTCTAAGGCAGGAAACTGTGCATCCGGATAAAAATAAACTTACCCTTGCTGAATAACCGCCTGGAATTCCGTACATTTTCCGGTCAATTCCCCCGGTTAATACCATGATTAATCTCTAAACAAAGGATCAAAAACAACCCACCATGAAAAGACTTTGGGTCTTTTTCTGTCTGTGCCTGCCAGGCATAGCCGGCGCACAGACGGATTCCCTGCTTGCCCCCCAGATTACCGATGTTCCTCACCGCCAGGTGCTGAATCTGGATGGCCAGTGGCACTATATCATTGATCCATATAATACCGGATATTTTGATTACCGCCATCACCCGACAGCAGATGGTTTTTTTCGCAACCGCCATGTCAGCGACCCGGGTCAGCTGATTGAATATAATTTCTCCACATCCCCCACCCTGCATGTGCCCGGGGATTGGAATACCCAATCTCCCGAACTCCTGTATTATGAAGGCACTTTATGGTATGAAAGAACCTTTCAGTTCCACCCGCCACCCCATAAACGCATATTTCTATATTTCGGCGCTGTAAACTACCATGGGGTGATCGGATTAAATGGAAAGATCATTGGGGAGCACATCGGGGGTTTCACTCCTTTTGATATGGAGGTCACCCACCAGTTGGCGGACGGGAGGAATTTTATCGTTGCCATGACCAATAATAACCGCCATAAGCAGGGAGTTCCCACCAACAATTTTGACTGGTGGAATTATGGGGGGATTACCCGGGATGTATACCTGATCACGGAACCGGAAACTTTCATCGAAGACTATTTCATTCATTTATCGGATCTTCAAAAGCATATCATATCTGGATGGGTAAAGCTGAATGGCCCCCGGGCAGATCACAGACGGGTAATGGTTTCCATTCCGTCTTTGAAGCTGAACAGCCCTTGCATGACAGACGGGGATGGAAAGGCATATTTCAGTTTCCAGGCACCAAACCTTGTGCTCTGGAGTCCCAGGCATCCCTATCTATACCCGGTTTCCATAAAGGCCGGATCAGATACCTTAAGGGATGAAGTGGGCTTTCGCACCATTGCTGTTCAGGGGACCAATATTCTTTTGAACGGGAAACCCATATTTCTGAAAGGGGTATGCATGCATGAGGAAGCTCCATTCGGGGGAGGCCGGGCCCATAGTGTAGAACAGGACCATATTTTGCTGAAATGGGCAAAGAATATGGGATGTAATTTCGTCAGGCTGGCCCATTATCCCTATAATGAAGCCATGATCAGGGAAGCAGAAAAGATGGGCATCATGGTTTGGTCGGAAATACCGGTATACTGGACCATCGACTGGGATAACCCGGGGACGCTGGAAAATGCCAAAAGGCAGCTGAAAGAGGAGATAACCCGGGATAAAAACAGGGCTAACATCATTTTATGGTCGATGGGCAATGAGAACCCCAGGCTACCGGAGCGCCTGGTATTCATGAAGGCCCTGGTATCTGAAGCCCGGTCCCTGGACCCTTCCCGGCTGATCACTGCGGCCCTTCAGGTCAGCGGAGCACACCATGATACGACCTACCTTGACGATCCTTTGGGAGCTGATCTGGATGTGATCGGAGGAAATATATATCCCGGATGGTACGGGCCTCCTGCAGGACCTACGGCAAGGTTCACCATGATCTATAATAAACCCCTGATCATGAGCGAGTTTGGCGCCGGCGCCCTCCAGGGTTTTCACGGAGATACCACGACCCGATGGACAGAAGAATTCCAGTATAAGGTATATGAAGAGGATTTTGCCTTGTTGAAAACCATTCCTTTTCTCCGGGGAATTTGCCCCTGGGTGCTGAAGGATTGCCGGTCGCCCAAACGATTGCTCCCTTTTATACAGGATGGATGGAACCGCAAGGGACTGATCAGCGATCAGGGCATCCCAAAAGAAGCCTATTACCTGGTTAAACAATATTATTCCGGAAAAACCTGGTAATGACTTTTTAACCCAGGTGGTTAGCAGCCCCGCTATTTACTTGCCCAGACCGGGATAAATGCCAAAAGGGTTTTCTGATCTGATGCCGTCTATGACATAAACCCAGTAATATTATTGCGGTGATCAGGCAAAACAAGGCAGACTGTACAGATCCCTGGGGACCAAAATAGCCACCGGTAATGTATGGGGATCCGGTTATTCTTGTGGTCAGTACGGTATGTTTCAAGGTATACCCGGATATGGCTGCTCCAAAAATTCCTGCCTGAGTGAAATCCCAGGCAAAATGTAAAGCAATGGGAAACCATAAGTTTCTGCTGTACATATATGCCGCGCCGATCAGTATCCCCCCATGAAGGGCGATCCCCACAGCGCTTACCACAGATC
Organism: Chitinophagaceae bacterium; assembly: GCA_035533815.1. Classification (GTDB taxonomy): domain Bacteria; phylum Bacteroidota; class Bacteroidia; order Chitinophagales; family Chitinophagaceae; genus JANWKA01. The sequence continues at coordinate 15,578 of DATLTB010000060.1, read as the reverse complement.
CCTGGGGAATGGTCGAATGGATCACCCCAAAAATCAAGGCAAGCAGGATTAAGGAAAGGTAGCTACCCAGATTTTCTTCCATAATCCGGAAAATAATCCCCACCAGGAGTATTTCCACGGTAACAGCGTTCATAAATATCGACACCATATGGGGTAACACATCCATAAACCGGTTAACTGAAATAACATAAAAATCATTTTTTACATACATGACATAAATAACCAGCGATTGTATTAAGGTGCCAATGAATATTCCTGCAATGAGGTTTCTGAACAGGGAGTGAGCAGATAATTCCGTAATTTTTCTTTTTTCATAAATTTTAAATAAGGTCCTGTAAATAACCCATACCAGCACGGCTACCAGGGTATCCCCGATCAGGTCCGTGAAAGTTCCGTTTAATGCGGTGTGATGGAGTAAATCCATCATTCCCTGCTGCCCTAATATGGCTATCGAGAGACAACAAGCCAGGCCAAGTATTATCCTGGTGAGGGGAAAATAAAGTATTTTTTGTACCGCAGACCTGTTGATTTCCATTATTGATTTTTGATAAATAAAAGGATAACCATGGATAAGGCAGATGAGGTAATCCCCGATTGCCCATGGTGAATAATTACTGTGTAAATAAAGGAAAAATTATGATAAATCCTAGTAGTACACCCTCGTCAGTAGCAGGTGAATAATGGATTTTTTTATTTAGGGCATTCCCGCGGGATCATAAAATAATCATTTCCATTGTGGTAAGTTTCCCTTTGAAGGGGATATTTTCCCTGGGTTGTTTACGCCGATGCACCGGTATCATTGGACATAAAATGATCTTTTCCCGCCGAACAAAAGAACCGGGTATTCGCTGCCTGTTTTAGGTAATGGTATTTTTTGTTTGCATGATTTAGCTTTATAATTCAAGGGTGAATAAAGCTAATTGGAATAACTGATTTCCGCTTGAAGTTTGTTCAAGTTGATGTACTTTTGTGCCTTATCTCAAAAGGTAGGACAACAAGATGTTTTTGCATGGATATATTCTCTCAGCAGGTTCGACTCCATCCAGTTATTTGCCCATTATGCTGCAGCTGGCTATGGCTACCCTTTTCGTAGCTGCAGTGATGGCCGCAACCCATTTGCTGGGACCCCGGAGAAAGAATGCGGATAAGCTGGAAAACTTTGAATGCGGGATCTCCCAGCAGGGGAATGCCCGTCAGCCGGTTTCCGTCAGTTATTTTCTTACCGCGATCCTGTTTGTCCTTTTTGATGTGGAGGTGATTTTCTTTTATCCCTATGCGGTGAATTTCCGGGTACTGGGCTGGCCAGGCTTTTGGGAAATGGTGCTTTTTGTAGCCTTGTTCCTGGCTGGATTTTATTATATCATTAAAAAAGGGGCGCTTAAATGGGAAGACTGATGCCGGTTCCGGCTGATTCCCGGGGAAAGGCATGACAAATTATTTTCTGGATATGGGAAGACCTGTTCAATTTAACACGAAGGTGAAAGTGGGGAATATGCCTGAAGGGTATTCAGGGGAGGGTTTTTTTGCGACCTCCCTGAACAAAGTGATCGGGCTGGCCAGGAAAAATTCCATCTGGCCGCTTCCTTTTGCCACCTCCTGCTGTGGCATCGAATTCATGGCCCTGATGGGTTCGCATTATGATCTGGCCCGCTTCGGTTCTGAACGCGTGGGATTCTCTCCCAGGCAGTGCGACCTGTTGATGGTGATCGGCACCATTGCTAAAAAAATGGGTCCTGTGCTCCGGGAGGTTTATTTGCAGATGGCTGAACCCCGGTGGGTGATCTCCGTGGGTGCTTGTGCATCCAGCGGGGGTATTTTCGATACTTATTCCGTGTTGCAGGGGGTAGACCAGATCATACCGGTAGATGTGTATGTCCCGGGCTGTCCGCCCCGGCCAGAAGCTATCCTGGATGGGTTCATGAAGATCCAGGATCTCGTGGAAAAGGAAAGCCTGCGCCGAAGGGGATCTGAGCGCTATAAGGAATTATTGGCTGGATACGGCATTGGCTAAAAGACAATATGATTTTTTTCACGGACCATATTCCAGGATGCTAAGCATGGGCCTGAACAATGCATATATCCAACAGCGGCTGACCGATAAATTTCCGGACCAGGTCACCGGCTTTGAAGAGCCATTCGGATTGCTTGGATTCAGTGCACCGGCAGTGATGAACCTGAAGATCATCCAGTTCCTTTATGAGGATGAAGGGCTGAAATTCAGATTCCTGACCGATCTGACCGCTGTGCATTATCCGGGTAAGCAGGACGCAGAACTGGCGGTCGTCTATCTGCTGCATAACCTGGTGGACAACATCCGGATCCGGTTTAAAGTGTATACAGGAATTGGGAAACCGGATATCTTCACCGCAACAAAAATATTTGCGGCGGCCAACTGGATGGAGCGGGAAACCTACGATTTTTTCGGGATCAATTTCGTGGGCCACCCCAATTTGGTGCGCATCCTCAATGTGGATGAAATGGATTATTTCCCGATGAGAAAGCAGTATCCCCTCGAAGACCAGGGCAGGACAGACAAGGATGATGAGATGTTTGGAAGAAGTTAACCGGTTAAAAGATTAAAGTTCCCTGCGGGGCCATACATGGAAGAACACCATATCAGATTGAAGCAGGACAGTCTCCAGAAGGAGACCACCACGCTCAACCTGGGCCCTACTCATCCGGCCACCCACGGCGTCTTTCAGAATGTACTGGAGATGGACGGAGAGCGTATTGTAGGGGCCACTTCGACCATTGGCTATATACACCGCGCCTTCGAAAAACTTTCCGAACGCCGGCCTTACTACCAGATCACTCCCATTACCGACAGGCTGAACTATTGTTCATCCCCCATCAACAACATCGGCTGGCACCTGACGATGGAGAAATTGCTTGGCCTTAAAGTGCCCAGGCGGGTGGATTACATGCGGGTGATCATCATGGAACTGGCCCGCATCTCTGATCACCTCATCTGCAATTCCGTGGTGGGGGTGGATTCGGGTGCCTATACGGGATTCCTTTATGTGATGCAGTACCGGGAACTGATCTATGAAATCTATGAGGAAATCTGCGGATCCCGGCTGACCACCAATATTGGCCGGATCGGCGGATTCGAACGCAATTTCAATGATAAGGTGTTCAGCAAACTGGACCGCTTCCAGAAAGAATATCCGGGCGTGCAGCAGGAATTTGAAAACCTGTTTACCCATAACCGGATTTTCATGGACCGGACCATCGGTGTTGGTGCCATCAGTGCAGAGCGGGCCCTGAACTATTCATTCACCGGTCCCAATCTACGGGCAGCCGGAGTGGATTATGATGTCCGGGTAGCGGAACCCTATTGTGCCTATGGAGAGCTGGATTTCCAGATCCCCGTGGGTAAGACCGGGGACTGTTATGACCGGTTCCTGGTCCGTAATGAGGAAATCTGGCAAAGCCTCAGCATGATCCGGCAGGCCAGGGAGAAGATGGAAAAGGAACCTCCGGAAGTATTTCATGCGGATGCACCGGCCTATTACCTGGCTCCCAAAGAGGATGTGTACACCAAGATGGAAGCCCTGATCTATCATTTTAAAATCGTGATGGGGGAGATAGACGCTCCTGCAGGGGAAGTATACCATTGTGTGGAAGGAGCCAATGGGGAACTGGGATATTACCTGATCAGCGACGGGGGTAGAACACCCTACCGGCTGCATTTCCGGCGGCCCTGCTTCATCTATTATCAGGCCTATCCGGAATTAATCCATGGGGCGCTGCTGAGCGATGCAGTCATTTGCATGAGCAGCCTGAACCTGATTGCCGGAGAGATGGATGCATGAGTAAAACTTAACGTGAAGGATGAATAGTTTATCCAGGGAAAAACTTGATCAGGTGGACCGCTTTATTGCGGCATACCCGGAGGGAAAGCAAAAAAGCGCTTTGCTTCCCGTGCTGCACCTGGCCCAGCAGGAAGCGGGAGGATGGCTCAGCGTGGAGACGCTGGATTATGTAGCTTCCCTGTTAAAGCTGGAACCCATTGAAGTGTATGAGGTGGCTACCTTTTATTCGCTATGTCACCTCAAGCCGCTGGGGCGATTTGTTTTTGAGGTCTGTCAGACCGGACCCTGTATGCTCAGCGGTTCGGATCGGATCATCAGCTATATCGGTGAAAAACTGGGAATTAAGACAGGGGAAACCACTCCGGATGGCTTATTCACCCTGAAAACAGTGGAATGCCTGGGTGCCTGCGGATATGCCCCCATGATGCAGCTGGGACCCATTTACCAGGAACACCTCACAGAGGAACGCGTGGATGAGATCATTGGGGAGTGCCGGAAAAAGGCCGGTACGTTAAACTGATTATTTTTATCCCGGGTTTAAAAACTCCCGGGAGTACCGATATGGGCAGGAAATTACTACTGGAAAAGGCTGGCCTGGAGGGGATCCGGTTTTATGATACCTATCGCAGGGAGGGAGGATATACGGCCCTGGAGAAAGCCCTTAAGATGACTCCGGAAGCTATCGTGGAAGAAGTGAAAACTTCCGGGCTCCGGGGAAGGGGCGGGGCAGGATTCCCGACTGGAATGAAATGGAGCTTCCTGGCCAAACCACCCGGAATGGCTCGCTACCTGGTTTGTAATGCAGATGAATCTGAACCAGGTACTTTCAAGGACCGGTACCTGATGGAATTCCTTCCCCACCTGCTGATTGAAGGGCTGGTCATCTCCAGCTACGCGCTGGGTTCGGAAAGAACTTATATTTATATCCGGGGTGAATACAGCTGGATCGTGGACATCCTTCAACAGGCTATTGATGAAGCCCAGCAGCATGGCTGGCTGGGAAACAATATCCAGGGCAGCGGATTTAACTGCCGGATCTATATGCACCGGGGAGCAGGGGCCTATATATGCGGAGAGGAGACGGCCTTGCTGGAATCCCTGGAGGGCAAAAGGGGGAACCCCAGGATCAAACCGCCATTTCCGGCCGTGAAAGGACTCTGGGACAGCCCTACCGTGGTCAACAATGTAGAAACCCTGGCTGCCATAGTCCCCATCCTGCAGATGGGCGGAAAGCAATATGCCGGTATCGGGGTCGGCAAATCCACGGGGACCAAACTGATCTCAGCCTGCGGGAATATCAACCGTCCCGGGGTATATGAGATCGAGATGGGGATTACCGTGGAAGAGTTTTTATATTCCGGGGAATACTGCGGGGGCATAAAAGGCGGCCGGCGGTTGAAGGCCTGCATTCCCGGAGGATCTTCCGTTCCGGTGGTCCCGGCCAACCTGCTGCTGAAGACAGCCAAAGGAGAAAACCGGCTGATGACCTATGAAAGCCTGGCTGAGGGGGGCTTTGAGACGGGGTCCATGATGGGATCTGGCGGATTTATCGTGCTCGACGAGGATCAGTGCATCGTCAGGCATACCTGGACCCTGGCCCGGTTTTACCATCACGAAAGCTGCGGTCAATGCAGTCCTTGCCGGGAAGGGACCGGCTGGCTGGAGAAACTGCTGCATCACATGGAAAATGGCCGGGGTAAAATAAGTGATATTGATTTGCTCTGGGACGTTCAGCGGGGTATTGAAGGGAACACCATCTGTCCGCTCGGGGATGCGGCTGCCTGGCCGGTGGCCGCAGCTATCCGGCATTTCAGGGATGAATTTGAATGGCATGTCCTGCATCCCCAGGATTGCCTGAAGCGCAATTATGGGTTGGCCCATTATGCGGATCCCCTGCCGGTAAAGGCGGGTATCCCTGCCGGATAGCCAAAAAGCAGGAACAAAGCAAACGGTTTATCGCCGAGTCAAAAAGATAGGGTATGGCAGAGGACAAACAACTGTTCAGGGTCACCATCGATCATGTCGAAGTGGACGTGGAGCCAGGCACCACGATCCTGAATGCGGCGCGCCGCATCGGGGGCAAAGGGGTGCCACCGGCCATGTGCTACTATACCTCCCTGAAGGACAGCGGGGGCAAATGCAGGACCTGCCTGGTCAGGGTGGCCCAGGGTTCGGCCAAGGACCCTCGTCCCATGCCCAAACTGGTGGCATCCTGCAGGACCAATGTGATGGATGGTATGGTCGTGGAGAACCTCATATCTCCTGAAGTCCTGCAAGCCAGGAAGATCATTGTGGAAATGCTGCTGATCAACCACCCGCTGGATTGCCCGATCTGCGACCAGGCGGGGGAATGCGACCTGCAGAACCTCTCCTATGAGCATGGCCTGGAATCTACCCGGTATGCATTTGACCGAAGGACCTTTGACAAGATCGATATCGGGGACAAGATCCAGCTCCACATGACCCGTTGCATACTTTGTTACCGGTGCGTATATACGGCCGACCAGATCACGGATAACCGGGTCCACGGGATATTGGACCGGGGAGACCGTTCAGAGATCAGTACCTATATTCACCAGGCCATTGATAATGATTTTTCCGGAAATATGATCGATGTTTGCCCGGTAGGCGCCCTGACGGATAAGACCTTCCGGTTCAAAAACCGGGTTTGGTTCCTGCAGTCCATGGATGCCCACCGCGAATGCGAGCATCCGAAATGTTCCGGCAAGGTGGTGCTTTGGATGCGGGGAAAGGAAATATTCCGGGTTACTGCCCGCAAGGACCAATATGGGGAGGTAGAGCATTTTATCTGTAACCGGTGCCGGTTTGACCTGAAGGAAGCCGGGGACTGGGTTATCGAAGGACCCCGCAAGATCAGCAGGGGCAGTGTGATCACCCAGGGTAAGTACCTGAACGAAGTGATCCCGGATGACCCCCTGCCCCTGCTATTGAGTGGCCGTCAGCCCAGGTTGCTCATGGACATACACCAGGTAAGCGGAGTAAACCAGCCTGGTATTGACCTGAGCCAGGTGAAGGGACCCGCCACATCGGATACCTTTAACGGGGGGGAGCCGGGAAATATCATGGAAAACCGATAACAGGATACCCATATGATCAATCCGGGAGGCACGGTATTTTTACTGGAAAAATTCATCCTGATTTCCATTGTGCTGGGGATTTCCCTGCTGGTGGCTATGTATTCCACCTATGCGGAACGCAAGGTGGCAGCCATCATTCAGGATCGGTTAGGGCCGAACAGGGCCGGCCCTTTCGGCCTGCTTCAACCCCTGGCCGACGGGGCGAAGCTGTTCTTCAAGGAAGAGATCATCCCGACAGAGGCTAACGGGATGTTGTTCATCCTCGGGCCTTCCCTGGCCATGCTGACTGCATGCATGACGGGGGCTGTGGTGCCCTGGGGAGGAACCTTGAGGATTGGGGGTCATCTCATGCCACTTCAGGTTGCCGATGTCAATATCGGCATCCTGTATATCTTCGGGGTGGTCAGCCTGGGGGTATATGGCATCATGATCGGCGGCTGGGCATCCAACAATAAATATTCCAGGCTGGGGGCCATCCGGGCGGCATCCCAGATCATTTCCTATGAGCTGGCCATGGGACTGGCCCTGATCGGGCTGCTGATGCTTACCGGGACCCTTAGCCTCAATGAGATTGTCCGGCAGCAGCATGGGTTCTGGAAAAACGGGTATTTCACCTGGAATGTATTCAGGCAGCCCCTGGGTTTTCTGATCTTCCTGGTCTGTGCCTTTGCGGAATGCAACCGGACACCCTTCGATCTGGCAGAATGTGAATCCGAGCTGATCAATGGATTTCATACGGAATATTCTTCCATGAAACTCGGTTTCTACCTCTTTTCTGAATACGTCAACATGTTCATCAGTTCGGCTGTAATGGCCACCCTGTTTTTCGGGGGTTATAATTTCCCGTTCATGGACCACCTGGGACTCAGCCATAACTGGATCACGATCCTGGGGGTCATCGTGCTGTTTGTCAAGATCGGTTTCTTTTTGTTCTTTTTCATGTGGGTGCGGTGGACGATACCGAGGTTCCGGTATGACCAGCTCATGAAGCTGGGCTGGAAGATGCTGATCCCGCTGGCCCTGGCCAACATGCTGATCACCGGCGGAGTGGTCCTGGCCTTGCATCATTAGCTGAAATGAAGACCAGTATATATCAGGCGCCCCGTTACCTATGGGGGAATCATTGTGAGGGATGGCCCCTGCTGGAGACCGAAGGACTGGTCGTCAAGCAGGAGAGTATGCCACCGGGAACGGCAGAGCGCATGCATAGGCACCGGGAAGCCCAGCAGTTTTTTTATATCCTGCAGGGACAAGGGGAGTTCCGCCTGGAAGGACAGCCATATTTATTGTCCCAGGGAGAAGGGATTCATGTGGCAGCAGGGCTGATGCACGATATCCGGAACAGGTCGGGCAGCCCACTGAGCTTCCTGGTGATATCCCAGCCTTCATCGGCCCAGGATCGGGAAAATGGACCGGAATAAAGGAAAATAATGATCATAGTCGATGTGATCACAAAAAATTTTAAGACATGAAAGCATTAACAGACCGGGCCAAGTGGGTGGAAAGAAGACCCCTGAATTTTTGGGAAAAGATGTACCTGCCGGGGATTTTCAAAGGTATGGCCATCACCTTCAGCCATATTTTCAAAAAGAAAGCAACGATCAGCTATCCGGAGCAGAAACGGCCATTCAGCCCCGTATTCCGGGGATTGCAGATCCTCAACCGGGATGAGGAGGGCAGGGAGCGATGCACCGCCTGCGGCCTTTGTGCAGTAGCCTGCCCGGCTGAAGCCATCACGATGGAAGCCGCGGAAAGAAAACCGGGGGAGGAACATCTCTACCGGGAAGAAAAATATGCGGCCAGGTATGAAATCAATATGCTCCGCTGTATTTTCTGCGGGTTCTGCGAGGAAGCCTGTCCGAAAGACGCCATTTACCTGACAGAGACTTTTGCCCCTGCTAATCATGAAAGGGATGATTTTATTTACACCAAGGAAGACCTGCTGATCCCTTTCCCGGCAGTTCCCGTCAAAACCTCCGGAACATGACGATGCAGGAAACCATTTTCTGGATCCTGTCTTTCATCGTGCTGTTTTGTGCAGTAGGGGTGATCACCAGCCGCAAACCGGTCAACAGCGTGCTATTCCTGATCATGACTTTCTTTGGTATTGCCGGACATTACCTATTGTTGAATGCCCAGTTCCTGGCTATTGTCCATATTATTGTATATGCCGGGGCCATCATGGTCCTGTTCCTGTTTGTGATCATGCTCATGAACCTCAATGAAGATGCCGAGGTCCCCAAGAGCCAGCTGGTTAAATTTGCCGGGGTGATCTCCGGAGGGATATTGCTGCTGGTCGTCCTGGCAGCCCTTAAGAAAGCGGATATAGCCCTGATTTCCCCGGGTTCCACGGATATCGGGCTCATCGGTAACCTGGGCCGGACCTTGTTCCACCAGTTTATTGTGCCATTCGAAGTAAGCAGTGTGTTGTTCCTCAGCGCCATGGTGGGTGCTGTGGTGATCGGCAAAAAAAATTAAGGTCATGCCTATCAATGATTATATTTTTCTCAGTCTGGCCCTGTTCTGTGTGGGGGTGACGGGCGTACTGATCCGCCGCAATGCCATCATCATATTCATGAGTGTAGAGCTCATGCTCAATGCCGTGAATCTTATGCTGGTGGCTTTTTCCAAATTTCATCAGGACCCCTCGGCCCAGGTCTTTGTATTTTTTGTGATGGTAGTGGCAGCGGCTGAGGTGTCCGTGGGGCTGGCTATAATTGTGATGATGTACCGCCATACCCATTCGGTGGACGTGAGTAACATGAACCGGTTGAAACACTGATTCTATCATTAAATTCCCTTCGGGGGCAGCGCTTGAGTATGATGATTCAATATGTCTGGCTGATACCGCTATTTCCGCTGGCCGGTTTCCTCCTCAATGGTATTGCCGGCAAGTCATTATCCAAAAAATTTACAGGACTTATTGCCTGCGGTGCCGTTTTTGCCGCCTTTATACTCAGTGTGATGATTTTTATGGCGGTGGATACCACAGGCTTTACCGTGCAGCAGGTCCACCTGTTCGATTTTTTCTCCGTAGGAAGGCTCCGGGTGCCAGTGGATTTCCAGGTGGACCAGCTGACTGTCATTTTTCTGCTCATCATTACCGGCGTGGGACTGTTGATCCATATTTACTCCATTGCCTACATGAAGGCTGATGAAGGGTTCGCCAGGTATTTTTCCTACCTCAATTTGTTCGTCTTTTTCATGCTCCTGCTGGTGCTGGGGGCAAACTATGTCATCCTGTTCATCGGTTGGGAAGGGGTAGGGCTCTGCTCTTATCTGCTGATTGGATTCTGGTTTGACCGGGATGCATATAACCAGGCAGCCAAAAAAGCATTCATCATGAACCGGATCGGGGACCTTGGGTTCCTTATCGGGCTTTTCCTGATGTTTTCCAGGTTTAGGAGCTTCAGCTTCAGTGCCGTCTTCAGTCAGGCTTCTACCCTGGGCATGAATCATGGCGTGATCATCGCGATCACCCTGCTGCTATTTATTGGCGCCACGGGTAAGAGTGCCCAGATCCCCCTATATACCTGGCTGCCGGATGCTATGGCCGGCCCCACCCCGGTTTCCGCACTGATCCATGCAGCCACTATGGTCACTGCGGGTATCTACATGATCGCCCGCAGCAATATCCTGTATACCCTGGCGCCTTTTAGCCAGCATATTGTAGCCGTGATCGGTCTGGCTACGGCGGTATTTGCGGCATCCATTGCCCTGAAGCAATATGATATCAAAAAAGTGCTTGCTTATTCCACGGTGAGCCAGCTGGGATATATGTTCCTCGGCCTGGGAGTGGGGAACTATAGCGGGGCGGTTTTCCATGTGATGACCCATGCATTCTTTAAAGCTTTGCTCTTTCTGGGCGCCGGCGTGGTGATCCATGCAATGGGCGGGGAGCAGGATATCCGGAAAATGGGGGGTCTCCGATCGAAGTTGCCCATCACCTACTGGACCTTCCTGATCGCCTGCCTCGCCATCTCGGGAATTCCACCCCTGTCCGGCTTCTTTTCCAAAGATGAGATTCTGGGACATGCTTTTTCCCAAAATCCCCTCCTGTACCTTATTGGGCTTGGAGGCGCACTGCTGACTGCTTTTTATATGTTCAGGTTGTTTTTCATGACCTTTCATGGTAGCTTCCGCGGAACCAGCGAACAGGCGCATCACCTCCATGAGGGGCCTCCTGCCATGACGGTTCCGCTCATCCTGCTGGCTTTGCTTGCCATTGCGGGTGGCTGGGTGGGTATACCCGCGTCCCTGCATGGCAGCAACCATTTGGGTGCATTCCTGTCTCCGGTATTTGCCGCCTCCCGGTCCCTGGCAGAAAATCCAGCAGCCAGTAATACCGTACAAGTCATGCTGATGATCATCGCTACTGTATTGACGATCCTGATTATTCTCTGGGCCCGCAACCGGTATATCAGGTATAAGGATACCGGGGAAGAAAGCAGGGGCCTGTCCGGATGGTTTGCCCATGCCGGATATGTGAATGAATGCTATGATATCCTGGTCAGCAGACCCCTGAAAGCTTTTTCAGGTTTTCTGGACCGCATCATGGAATCCCAGGTGATCGATGGCCTGGTCAACGGGGTGGGCAAAGCCGTTCATTGGAGCAGCAGGCAGGTTCGTTTACTGCAGAGCGGCCAGGTCGGGGGTTATGTTTTTGGCATGGTAGCAGGAGCCATTATATTATTTGTAATCGGATTTTTCCTGATCCGGTAAATAGAAGCGTAAATAGCATGTGGACCGTATTACTTATCCTTGTTCCCCTGGTCACCGGACTGGCTGTCTTCCTGTTGAAGGGAAAGGCAGCCAGGAACTGGTCCCTGGCATCAGCCATCCTTACCCTGGTCATCGCTCTGGACGCTGTCTGCAGGTTTAGCAACGGATCCGGGGGACTGGCTGCCGATATGAGCTGGATACCCCAGCTGGGCAGCCGGTTCAGCGTAGGCCTGGATGGCATGGGCATCATGCTGGTCTTGCTGACTGCCATTCTTTTTCCGGTGGTGTTCCTGGCTACCTGGAAGAACGAATATGAGAAACCAGGGCCTTTTTTCGGGCTGATGCTGCTTTCTCAGGCCGGACTGATCGGCGTGTTTACTTCCAAGGATGCCCTGTTATTTTATACTTTCTGGGAACTGGCGCTGATCCCGGTATATTTTTTATGCTCCATCTGGGGCGGGAAACGCAGGGTGGAGGTAACCTTTAAATTCTTTGTGTACACCTTCCTGGGATCCCTGCTCATGCTGACCGGGATCATTTACCTGTATTTCCAAACCCCGGGGGTCCATTCCTTTTCCCTCCCTGCATTTATCCAGGCAGGCCGGAGTCTGTCCTCCCCGGTTCAGGATGGGATGTTCTGGCTTTTTTTCATCGCCTTTGCCGTGAAAATGCCGGTATTCCCATTTCATACCTGGCAGCCGGATACCTATGAGCAATCTCCTACTGCCGTAACGATCATCCTGTCGGCCATCATGGTGAAAATGGGATTATTCGGCCTGATCCGCTGGGTGCTGCCGGTATTTCCCCAGGGGGTGTCAGATTGGTCCGGTTTGGCCATGGGTCTCTCTGTTGCAGGAATTGTCTATGCATCGCTCATCGCCATCCGGCAACAGGACCTGAAAAGGATGATCGCTTATTCCTCCATTGCCCATGTCGGTTTGATGAGTGCCGTCCTTTTCTCCCATAATGCCATCAGCATGCAGGGGGTCCTATTCCAGATGTTCAGCCATGGGATTACGATCACCGGCATGTGGGTCATTGTAGCCATCTTTGAACGGAAGCTGCATACCACGAAGATCAGCGATCTGGGGGGAGTGGCCAGGCTGGCTCCCCGGTTATCCGTCGCTTTTATGATCATTTGCCTGGGGAATATATCCCTTCCCCTGACCAATGGGTTTATCGGAGAATTTTTAATGTTTACCGGGCTGTACCGGTATAGCCCCTGGGCGATGGTGATCGCTGGCCTGGCGGTCATCCTGGTGGTGGTATACATGCTGGGCATGTTGCAGCGGGTCATTTTTGGGCCTGCAGGACCCCTGACCCCGTCCATGACCGACCTGAGCGGGAACGAATGGCTGGCCCTGTATGTCCTCATAGTCCTGATCATCGGCTTCGGAGTCTATCCCCAGCCCATGCTGAACCTGGTTCATGACACCACCCAGGCACTGAGTCCTTTTTTCTGATTAAACCGGGCAGAAGCCCTGATGGAATATGCATGCGATTATTTTTACTGCGGTATTTGGGGTCATCCTGTTATTCTCCGGTTTGTTCCTCCGGCGTAAACAAACGTTCAGGTGGCTGGCAGTTGCCGGTATGGCCCTGATTTTCATCCTGAACTGGATGGATTACCAGGGTCCTGTTCCTGCGTTGTTAGCCGGCATGATCCACCCGGATCATGCCAGCATCCTGTTCAATGCAGTGGCATTCGGTTGCACCCTGGTGTATTTCCTGCTGTCAGGGAAGGATTTTGAAAAACTGGGGGACTATACCGCAGAATATTTTGCCCTGATTTTTTTCATTCTCTGCGGGGTGGCCATTGCATCCTCCTTCACCCACCTGCTCATGCTTTTTTTGGCCATTGAAATCATTTCCATACCCCAGTATATCCTGGTAGGAAGTGAAAAGCATAACCTGAAAGGCAATGAAGCATCCCTGAAATATTTCCTGATGGGGGCATTTTCGACCGGTTTTTTGCTGATGGGGATCGCCCTGCTATATGGAGCCACGGGGACTTTCAATATTGAGCAGATGCATCTGGCAGGCAGCGGTATCAACCCCCTGGTGCTGACGGGCATCCTTTTCCTGATCGTGGCCCTTTCGTTCAAGGTTTCCGCGGTGCCCTTTCATTTCTGGACACCGGATGTATATGACGGTGCGCCAACCGTGATCACCTCCTTCATTTCCACGGTGGTAAAGGCAGCCGGGTTCATTGCCTTCATCCGGCTTTTCAGCTATTCTTTCGATGCAGGGAATATCAACACTCACTGGACACTCGTGCTGGCCATCATTACGGCTGCCACCCTGATCCTGGGTAATTTCACCGCTGTATTCCAGCAAAGTGTCAAGCGGATGCTGGCCTATTCCAGCATCGCCCAGGCAGGGTTTATGCTGTTTGCCGTGATCAGCCTGAACAAGTTGGCCTGGGATGGGATACTGCTGTACGCAGCCGCCTACAGCCTGGCCACCATGGGTGCATTTGCCATCCTGATCAAAATGAAAGATTACACTTTTGACGGGTACAACGGACTGGCCAGGAAACACCCGTTGCTTGCCCTGACCAATACAGTATTTTTACTTTCCCTCACCGGCATTCCCGCGACAGCCGGCTTCATGGCGAAGTATTTTGTCCTGTCCGCCGCCATCCATAAAGGCGGTCTGCTCTGGCTCGTCATCCTGGCCGTCTGCTGTGCGGCAATCAGCTCCTATTATTATTTCCGGGTGATCCGGGCCATGTATTTTACTCCAGGAGAGCCTTCCCTGGATGACCAGGAGATCAGTCCCGGGTTCAAGGGCATGCTGGCCTTTACGGCCATTCTGCTGATTGTGCTGGGTATATTTCCCGGATTGATCATCCATTGGTTGCCCTGACGAAGGGGGGATGCGGAAACTGAAGTTTCGGGTAAATAGCTTTTACCCTGGTAACTATTGATGGACTTACTCCAATAAATTCCATGTGCTTGCTATTTCATTAACGGACAAAACTTTTTTTGCGTTGTTTATTTTGCTGTTAAACGGATACATTGTCCATAAGGAAATTTCCATCGACGGCCATTTTTTGAGAGTTAAGTTTATAAATAGTATAGCCAGTTTGCATTTGCCATTTAATATCTGGCCTAACTTTGGCGACTAATTCCCGGTATTTTTGCATGACACTTTTTGGTCAAAGATGATCCGGAGACATCTAATGAAAGCCAAAGGGAATCAGGGTTTCGGTTGGAAGCCATGGAATACAAAGGGATTGTATACTATATACAACATATATAGCGATTTTACATTATCTCCTCGGAAAGTTGCCCTGACAGGATTGGCCATAAGCCTGGATGAAAAACTATTAGGAAAGCGCAATGCGTGAAATACGGATGCTGCATTTGACGTGGCGCGAGGTTGAACTGTCGGAAGTAATTGTGGTGGTGCAGCATCGGATGATGGAGGCGGAAATGGCGGATATGTAAGGGGGTTGGCGGAAATGGAGTATGCCATCTGAAATGTAACTATTGAGATTAAGGCGCAGGCGTGGGGATGAATAAAATTTTAAGATTACATGGCATGCGAAAGAAAAGGGTTGCTAATCTCGATAGAATGAAAAGTCCAATCGACCTTCCTCCTGATAAAATGTATCTTATATGTTACTGTTCTATTTGATGGTGAGGGGGACTCATTAGCATCTTCCCAATACTCTACAAATAGGCTTGCTATTGCTCCATCTTTATATGGACCCTCCAAGCTATTTAAATCCGGTGTAGCTTTTGCGATAATTTCTTCCAATGTCCTTCCTTCGCCTATCACTCTAAATCTGCCATTTAATAACCTTAATTGGTCAATCATCGTTTCAAAATCGGGAGATTCTCCATAGATCATTCCACCCTGCATTCGTATATAATCCTCCCGAAATAGCTCCATCAGATCATCCGGAGGAACAAAAGAAAGTGTGAATGGTTTTAAT
>DATLTB010000059.1:0-15196 GCA_035533815.1 Chitinophagaceae bacterium | reverse complement strand
GGGGCCAAGGCCGTACGGCGGTCTGCCAGCGGCTCCGTGCGCCTGAAGGCACACTCCCGCCCCTGGCGGTCGGGGTGGCATGACGGAGGTGGCGGGCGCCGCATCCCCGTCCGCTTGTTCACTCACTCCCGGTGAGCGGCTACCCCAATCATCAAAGCCTTTTACAACCCATTAAAACTATACTGCCATGTATTATCCGTAAGTATGCAGACTGCTGGGCTATACATAACGATGATTCCAGCAAAAGCCGTCCCCTGATGGAGAAGGAAGTGGAAGCCGTAAGAATCGAGTACCCCGACTTGAATGATGAGAAGGTGCGCACCGTCTATGTAGACCAGGTCGAAGGCCTGGACAATAAGCCCTAACCATCTTTTTTCTTTCAATTGAAAGAAAAAAATCCAGTATTTTTAAAGGGACACAGAAGTTCTTTGACAATCATCCTGGGGACTGTTGCCAGGAAAATCGGTTGGGACGTTAAAAAACGTTTGGTAATTGCTATCCCTTCTGATACTATACAGCTGGAATTGGTTCCAGTCTGAGGTTAATTGGGAAACTCCGGAAAGATTTAACTTCCTTATTTTATAATGTACTGAAAAATCAAACATTACTTCCTGATTTTTTACAAAATGCTTAGGAGTATTTTATGATTTCCACATTTTTGGAGCATCCATTTTTGTAAATTATTACATAAATGGACTTATACTCCAGAATTTACCTGACTTTACAGAAATGGAATAGCGATGATGCCTCGCAAGATATCGCCCCACGCCAAACAATCCCTCAGCCAATTTAGGGCTCTTTGCATCACAGGGCCAAGGCAAAGCGGTAAAACAACCTTGAGCAGACAGCTTTTCAAGGGCAAACCATACATCAATGAAGAAAACCCTTCTGTTCAATACGAAGCAGAAGTAAATCCTGAATTATTTTTGAAAAAATATGAAAATGGGGCTCTGTTTGATGAAGTTCAAAGAGTGCCACATATTTTCCGTTATCTGCAGGAAATATTAGATCGGAATAAGAAAAGAGGGCAGTTTATTTTGACAGGTTCGAATAATTTTTTGTTACAGGAAAAAATATCCCAAAGCCTGGCAGGCAGAGCAGGCTATTTATCTCTACTGCCATTTAGCTATGCAGAACTGGCACAAGCAAAGGTGGCAGTTAAAGATGTGAACAAACTTATGCTTACTGGCGGCTACCCAGAAATATGGGATCAACATTTAAATCCGGGTATTTGGCTCAATAGCTATATTCAAACTTATGTGCAAAGGGATGTGCGATTGCTACGAAATATTACCAACCTTGCAACATTTAACCGGTTCATTTATTTATGCGCAAATTACGCAGGGCAAATTTTAAACCGTGATGAACTGGCAAAACAGACAATGGTAGATACTAAAACCATTTTAGCATGGTTAGGTTTATTAGAAAACAGCTATATCATTTACATATTGCAGCCTTGGTACAATAATATGAACAAAAGAATTGTAAAAAGCCCAAAGCTGTATTTTTATGATACGGGTTTACTTTGCTATTTACTCGGTATAAAAAGCAATTTCGCCTTACATAGACATACCGCTTATGGGAGCATTTTTGAAAACTGGGTAATTACTGAAATCAAAAAGAACAATCTAAATACTGGATTAAACGATGGCATGTTTTATTTTAGGGACAATGTAGGTAACGAAGTTGATTTGATTACAGAGAGAGATGAAAACCCACTTGCCATAGAAATAAAATCCGCTTCAAAGTTTGAAATTAGCATGTTGCGGAACTTGCATTTTTGGCAAAAAAATCAGCCAAAAAGCAACGCTGTATTATTATATGGCGGAAGGACTGCTCAAACATATAGCGATACATTGAGTATAGCACCATGGACTGAGGTGGCAGATTTATGATCTAAATGGTCTTTCCAAGGCATTTCGCCGCATCATCCGGGACCAAAATACAATGTACTTGTCACAACATGTATGTAATTACGTAAATTTTTTAATAAGATAATCAATGTGCAATAGGTTATTATACCAATAATGTTAGCATTATTTAGCAAGATTTCAGGCCCAACGTTTATTTTTACATTCTGAAAGAGGAATAAAATTAAAAGGAGTTAAGGCCATGCAGGAATTAAAGGCTGAAATACAGATTCAGGACAAAAAATTTAATTTGTTTATTTCTGGTTCCCGGATCAGAGATAAGGTAAAAAACATTGCAGCTATCATTAATGCAGATTTAAAGGATGAGCAACCCCTGTTCATCGCAGTACTGAATGGTTCATTTATTTATGCTGCGGACCTTTTTCGGGAACTCACCATACCCGCGGAGATTTGTTTTATTAAACTGGCATCCTATACAGGAACGGCCTCCACGGGTCCATTAATCACGGCTATCGGATTAAATGTTGAACTGAAGGACCGAACCGTGGTCATCCTGGAAGATATTGTGGATACTGGCAGGACAATGCATGATTTTTTACCCCAGATCCTGGATAAAAAACCACGGAAGGTCCTGGTAACGGCACTTTTGACCAAACCGGATGCCATACGTTACCCGATCAGTATTGATTATCCCGGATTCCCGGTCCCCGATAAATTTATGGTAGGGTATGGGCTGGATTATAATGGACTGGGAAGAAATCTCCAGGATATCTATTGTCTGTCGGAATAAGGTTAAAAGGCGGAATGATCAGTTGAATACATCCCTGATCCGGTCAAAAAAGTTCTTATCGGATTTATCCGGTTTAGGACGGAAGTTATCGGATTGCTGCATTTTATCCAGCATATTCTTCTCTTCTGTGGAAATATGTTGCGGGGTCCAGACATTCACATGGATCAACTGGTCCCCACGTTCATAAGTATTGACGCCGGGAAATCCTTTTCCTTTAAGCCGGAATATTTTACCGCTCTGGGTACCTGTGGGGATTTTTATTTTAGCTTTTCCATCAATGGTTGGTACTTCCACCTGAGTTCCGAATATCGCTTCCGGTATGGATATATGGAGGTCGAAAGCCACATTCTGGCCATCCCGCTGAAGTTCGGGATGCTGTTCCTCCTCGATAAGGATGAGCAAATCACCTGGTTGCCCTCCCCGTTCTCCGGTATTCCCTTTTCCGTTCAGGCTCAGCTGCATGCCTTCCTGTACTCCGGCAGGAATATCCACAGAAACTGTTTCTTCCCCGTACATACGCCCTTCTCCATGACAATTCGGACACTTGGAAGTGATGATATGTCCCTCGCCCTGACAGTTGGGACAAGTGGTGACAGTTTGCATCTGTCCAAGGAAGGTCTGGGTAACCCTTTTTACCTGACCCGTACCCCCGCAAGTATTGCAGGCCTGGTATGCGCTGCGGTCCTTGGCTCCCAGACCCCCGCACACATTACAGGGGATGTATTTTTTAACTTTGATTTTTTTATTGGTCCCGCGGGCGATCTCTTCAAAGTTCATCCGGATTTTTACCCTCAGGTTAGAGCCCCGTATACCCTGGTTTCTGCGACCACCTCCCCGGGCATTACCTCCGAAAAAGCCACCGAATATATCATCACCGAAAATGTCCCCGAAATTGGCAAAGATATCTTCCATCCGCATACCGCCCGCTCCCCCTGAAGCAGCGCTGCTTCCGACCCCCGCATGGCCGAATCGGTCGTATTGTCCCCTTTTGTCCGGCTCGCTGAGTACTTCGTAGGCTTCTGCCGCTTCCTTGAATTTTTCTTCCGCATCCCGGTTACCGGGATTGCGGTCGGGGTGGAACTGCATGGCTACTTTGCGATATGCCTTCTTGATCTCATCCTGCGAAGCGGACCTGGCCACCCCCAAAATATCATAAAAATCTCTTTTTGCCATTATTTCAATTTGTCCGCCCCGGCTTAATTAATCATGAAATCATCTGCAAGGAACATGATGAAATCAGGATATGCAAGTCTGCAACTGATTATTTGCCCACCACGACCTTGGCATGGCGGATGATCTTGTCATTGAGATAATATCCTTTCTGTAAATTATCCAGCACCTTACCTTTCAGCTCTGCTTCCGGAGCCTTGATTTCGGTAATGGCATCATGCAGATCAGTGTTGAAAGCCACATGCAGGCTTTGCATCTCCCTGAGCCCCCTGGCCTGAAGAATACCTTTCAGCTTGCCAAAGACCAGCATGACTCCATCCCTGAACATGCCCATATCCCCGGATGTTTCCAACTGCCCGACGGCGCGGTCACAATCATCCAGAATATCCAGCAGCGAAATGATCACCTCCTTGTTGGCTGTTTGGATCAGTTCTATTCTTTCCCTGGCATTGCGCTTTTTGAAATTATCAAATTCCGCCACTAACCTGAGATATTTATCCCGGAGTTCCTGCATTTCCTTTTCAAGCCTTTCTGATTCGGATTCATCTTCCATGTCATCATTTAGATGTGCCGTTCCACTGATGTTTTCATCGGTATTGATATCACTTTCTGGCGGGTTATCTGAAAAAGCCTGGTCTTCACCGGGTTCCTGATGGGTAGATTCCATTTTTCTTGAGATTAATTGTATAGATAGGTCAGTCAATTTTTTTGCCAATATCCCGTTTGCAGACAAATTGTCACTGGTAAGTCATTACCTGAACAGTTGATTTTCAAAACCAAACGGGTATTATCCTAATTTTGCGGGGTTATGGCCCTACCCAGACTGAAATTGAAAAATACGGTTCGCAGCAGGATAATTGATGGTCATCCCTGGGTTTATGCCAACGAGGTGGCCGCCTTAGAAGGCCAACCGGAGCCCGGCAGCATCGTTGAGGTGTTTACTTATACCGGTAACTTTATTGGAAAAGGGTTCATCAATCCCAGATCTCAGATCCTGGTCCGGATCCTGACCTGGGATGCCGGTGAGCAAATTGATCAGGCGTTTTTTCAAAATAGGCTCCGTGAAGCCTGGGAATACCGGGTTAGGCTCGGATTTACGGAAAACTGCAGGCTGGTATTCGGTGAGGCAGATGGGTTGCCCGGACTGATCATCGATAAATACAATGATTACCTGGTCATCCAGACCCTGGCCCTGGGAATGGATATCCGCAAGTCTCTGATTACGGAGGTACTTTCGGGTCTTTTTAAGCCGCGGGGTATTTATGAACGAAATGATGCTCCGGTCAGGGAACTGGAAGGCCTGCCCCTTCAAAAAGGATATTTAAGTGCTCCATTTGATCCCCGGATCATCCTGAGGGAACATGGATTACAATTTATAGCTGACCTGGAAAACGGGCAGAAGACTGGATATTTTCTGGATCAGCATAATAACCGTAAGGCCCTGCAGCACCTCGCTGCAGGAGCTGACGTGCTGGATGTTTTTTGCTATACAGGCAGTTTTTCCTGCCATGCTGCACATTATGGAGCTTCCAGGGTACTTGGTCTGGATATCTCCGGGGAAGCGATCACCCTAGCCCGGGAAAACGCCCGACTGAACGGACTTGAAGATCGCTGTGAATTCAGGGAAGGAAATGCCTTTGATGAACTCAAACAATGGAACAAGGAATCAAGAATGTTTGACATCGTCCTGCTTGACCCACCTTCATTTTCCAGAAAACGGGAAAATATCTCAAAAGCCATCGCAGGGTATAAGGAAATCAATCTCCGGGGAATAAAAATGGTCCGGCCCGGGGGATTCCTGGTAACCTCTTCCTGCACGGGACTGATCAGCCAGGATATTTTCCTGCAGACTATTGGTCAGGCGGCGAAAGATGCACACAGAACACTTCGGCAGGTCGTTTTTGGGACCCAATCACCCGATCACCCGGTAATCTGGCAAATTGACAGTACCCGGTATTTGAAATTCCTGATTGCTGAAGTAAAGTGAGCATTAAAAACTGGGGTGGAATAAAGTTACTTGATGACGTTGAATTTTCCCGATTCCAGGATATTGCCCTGAAGGTCCCTGAGCTGGTAGATGTATATTCCGCTATAATATTTATCCAGGTTAAGGGTTGTACGCCCACTCACCTTGATATCATCAAATTGTTTTCCCATAAAATTGTATACAATGAAATCGTATTGTTTGTCGTTATTATTCTGCACAGCTATATTGATCGTATAGGATGCTGGGTTAGGAAATACCTTGACTATCTTATCGGGAGGAGCAAAAGGATTTCCACCCTCATTTATTTGCTGTGAAAAGGAAAGGAGGGAAATGAAAATAAAAAATAAAGATAAACCTGTAAACTTCCTTAACATACCTACAAATATAACATATTTAATAATATCTAATTACTAAATCCAAAACACTTTGGATCCCGGGCCATGAATTCCTATGTCAAAAATACGGGCATAATGGCGTGGCTACTCCTTAGACGTTGCTTTTTACCTAAAGTTTAACGATTCAGGTTCCATTTTAATTCCGATAAGCCAGATTAGAATCTGGGACAATTCACCTTATTCAGTGAAGAATTGGGGGAGGTGAAAAATCCCATGTAAGAAAAGGATAATTCAAATCCACCCATTCCCTGGCTTGCCGTCTTCAGGGCTGATACATTCACATCATAACTCATGCCGATTTCATAACTATCCATATCAAAGTTGACTACGGGGATGATGGCATCTCCAAGCCTGTATAACAACCCGATATAAAACATCCGATCACTGGCCAGTCCCTGCTTAAGCAAAGCAAAACCAACCATTCCGCCTCCGATAGTCTCCGTATACACTCCTTGCCTGGATTCATTGAACTGGCCGACTATTTTCATATTTTCCGTGACCGGCACGGTGATCCCGGCATTGAATTGGATTTTGGGAGCCAGGTTCACCAGGTCATTGGCATAAAAGGAAACCTTTGGTTTGTTGAAATGGTAATAAGATGCCCCAAGGAAATAGTTGACCCCATTGCCGACCGAACTGCTGAAGCTCAGGCCCACGGCACCATCAATATATAAAAAATTGTCTTTGACAAAATTTTCACCAGTGGTGGTGCCCGGGTCATAACCGCCATTCTGGTACTGGTTGTTGGTGGTGATCTTGGAAGGATCAAATCCCCGCTGAGTGAATCCTCCCATAAATCCCAGGGAAAGGAAGGTGGGCCGGTCCCTGCTGAGGGATTTATGGTAGTTGATTGCCGGCATCAGCAGGGTGGTCTTCAGATCAGTCGTTCCCGCCTGGTCATAAGCCATCTGCAGGCCGATGGTGACAAAATCATTCTGTTTGCCTACCGGAAAACGGGCTTCCCCGCTAAGTGCGCCGGTCTGGTAAGGGATAGTGACACTATTCCATTGGTTTCGGTATACAGCCTGGACCCGGTAATCGCCTGTGAAAATCCCAGCCAGGGCAGGGTTCCTTAACAAGGGGGCTTCGTAAAACTGGGACAGGTGAAAATCCTGTCCACAGGCGGAAATGGAAACTCCTGATAAAAAAGCAATTAAATAAGATCGGGTAAATCTGTGGTTCATAGGATACAGATTTTGAGTGAATTGATTAACGCAACAAGGTTACATTACCCTTGAGCATAAAAACTTCATTATTATCACAAACCATTTCTGTCACATAAGTAAATACATCCGGTGTCAGCGGTTGCCCCTTATAGGTGCCATCCCAGCCGGAATTGATATCGTTGATATTGAAATTATCCCTTTCGAACACCAATTGTCCCCACCTATTGAATACCCGGAAATAGTTGACGATTTTAACTCCTTTCCCCCTGGGGTAAAACACATCATTCATCCCATCTCCGTTCGGGGTAAAAGTATTGGGAATATAGACCACCCCATGTGAACAAATGAGGTGTATGGTCACCGAAGCACTATCCTGGCAGCCGAAGTTGTTGGTAGCAGTGACTTCGTAGGTTACCGAATTCTTTGGTACCGAAATGGGATTAGCGCAGTTGGTGCAGCTCAGGTAATCCGTGGGATTCCACTGCCAGGCGGTGATTATTCCGCTGGCATAGGCATTAAGCTGAACAACTGAACCCACGGTGACCGTCTGGTTTGGTCCGGCATTGACCTGGGGCAGCGGATTAACCTGGACAGTGACTTCCGCAGTATCAGAAAAACAGTGGTTGGAATCTGAACCGATCACCATATAAGTAACCGTACTATCCAGAATGGACAGGGGATCGGGTATATCCGGGTTGCTCAACCCGTTTGCCGGACTCCAGATATAATTATACGCTCCCCCTATGGCAAATAGCGGGATCGGATGGGTGGCACAAACCGTAGTATCCGGACCAGCAGTCATGGAAAAAGGTTGGGTAACATTCACCTGTACAGAATCATTGGAAATACATCCTGCTGCATTGGTTACCTGAACATGGTAGAGAATACTGGTGACCGGGGAAGCAATGGGATTGGCAATGGCAGGGTTGTTCAGGGAAATAGACGGGCTCCATTGATACGAAATGCCATCATTAGCTTGAAGGGTGATATTACCGCCAAGACAAATATCGGCAGGCTTAGGTGTAGCATTGACCACGGGATCTGCATTGACGGTGAATGATTTCACGGAAGATTCGGAACAACCGTTGATATTGGTGACCGTAAGGCTGATGGAATAGGTTCCAGATTGCGCATATCGTTGAATAGGCGGGTTTTGCAGCGCGGAAGTATCCCCGTTGCCGAAGTTCCATGACCAGCTTTGTATACTGGTGGTACCTGAGGCTATCCCACCTGTGAAAACATAACTCCCCCCGGCACAGCCTGAGTCTGGTCCATTGATCAGCGGATAGGAAGAAGGGGCGACCAGCACGTTTTTTTGAACGATTTGTGTACACCCATAAGGGGTAGTCACCGTCAGGGTCGGCAGGTAATTTCCGGAATTGCTATAATAGAAATTGGGATTGGGGGTATTTGCGGTATCAGCAGGATTCCCGGTCCCGAAATCCCAGTGGTAGGTACTTTGCTGTCCAAGCGCATCAGCAGAGAAACTGTGGGAGGAATCCGAAAAGAAAACAGTACCGGAATCACAGATCACGGAGGGCGTCAGGCCAAAATTCGCTGCCAGCTGATCAATCACGATATGCACATTACCCGGGTAACTGATCTTACACCCGGTAGAATCTTCCAGGATCAGTTTAGGGAAATAGCTTCCTGTCGAAGAATAATTGTGGGTGGCAGAATCGGAGGTGGATAGTGGAGTCACTACCCCGTCCCCGAAGTCCCAGCTGTATTCAATCGTGTTTATCGCCGCTGCACTGAAACCCACATTGAGCGAGCCACAGGCGCTTTGGGGCTCTGTAGCCATGAATGATCCTGAAGGACCCTTAACGGTCAGTATTTTGACCGCCGAATCCTGGCATCCTCCGGGGCTGGTGATAACCAGTTTGATATTATAAGTTCCGGGAAGGTTATACACATGAGTAGGGGTATCCAGCACGGAACTGCTTCCATCCCCAAAATTCCAAAACGCCTGGGTGTAATAGCTGGAAGAATTGTCAAGAGTAGCAATCAGCGGGGGACAAGTGGTCGTGTAGCTGGCAGGAAAATTAAAGGCAGCCAAAGGAGTGCCCACGCTGATATGGCCTGTGGTGCTGTCAAAGCACCCTAATCCATTGGAGATAATCAGTTTAACCAGGAAATTGCTGTCCAGGGTATAGGTATGTGAAGGATTCTGGGCGATGGATGAACTTCCATCTCCGAAACTCCACTGATAATTCAGGCCGATCCCTGCCGACTGGTTGCTGAAAGTAATGGCTTTCCCCGTACAATACAGGCTATCCGGGATGGTGAAAGCAGCTTTGGTGGCCGCCACATTGACCGGCACAGCCACGCTGTCAGCACATCCGGACTGGTCAATCACCTTTAGACTCACCGTATAGGTATTCGGCAATGGATAGGTATGGCTGAAAGGCGGACCGGAGAGGGTCTGGGTTTGCCCATCCCCGTAACTCCAATTCCAGGTGATGATTGCAGCTCCGGATGAAGTGGATTGGTCCAGGAAGTTGACCGTTTGGTTTTCACAGAGTGATCCTGTGGTCGTAAAAGCAGCCTTGGGCCCGGTGATCTTCACATAACTGTTATGGTTGACACTGTCCGTACAACCGTTCTTGTCTGTGGTAATCAGGGTGACATTGTAGGTGCCTGTATCTGAATAGGATTTAGTAACTGTAGGAACGGGTTCATTGGCCACAGTGCCATCTCCGAAATTCCAATAGAAGTTGGATATATTGGCTGCATTAATTCCGGTGGCATTGAAGCTGAACGTACTTCCATGACAGACCGTGGTCTGACTTGCACTGAAATCCGGAGTTTCATGTATAATGGAATATTCCTGGGAATCTGTGGATGTGCAGGTCCCGTTGCTCACGGTCTCCGTAACAGTATAAGTACCTGCAGCGGCATAGGTATGTGAAGGGTTCTGTACCGTGGAGGTTTGGCCATCCCCGAAACTCCAGGTCCAGCCTGAGGCACTCACTGAATGATCCTGGAAACTGATCAGGAAAGGAGTGGAGCAATCCCGCAATACGGAATAGCTGGCGATAGGAGGAAGGACATGGATAAAACCGGTCTTTTTCAGGCTGTCCGAACAACCCAGGTTGGTGACGATCAGGGTTACATTAAAGAATCCGGTGTCACTGGAATAGGCATGTAGCGGATTTTCCACAGAGGACTCACTGCTATCTCCGAATATCCAAAACCACTGGTTACCCTTGTTCGAGGTATTGGTGAATTGGACCGGAGTGGAGGGACAGATGGTGGTCGGAACAGCGGTGAAGCTGACCGTTGGTGGAGAACCTGCAGATACGGCAGCCTTGGATATCAGGGAATCCTTGCAGCCCCCGGCTGTCGTAATGACGAGCTTGACATCATAAGTACCTTGTGTCGTATAGGTATGGGTGGGATTTTTCAATATAGAAGTTGATCCATCTCCGAAATCCCAGAAATAACCGGTAATGGAATCAGTGGAACTACTGGTGCTGGTGAACGGGACTATAAGGGGGATACACCCCTTAAAAGTTAATGGGGTGAAACTGACTACAGGCTGACTTATTTTGATAAAACCGGATTTGGTGACAGAATCCAGGCAACCTGAGGCATTGGATACCAGCAGTTTTACATCAAAAGTTCCCAACGTGCTGTACGTATGGGAAGGATTTTGGCTGGTAGCATTCAGGCCATCTCCGAAATTCCAGTTCCAGGAGGTTGCATTGGATGATTGATCGGTGAAATTGACGGCAAAGGGAGACCTGCAGCTGATGCTATCGCTGGCTGTGAATGCTGCCACCGGCGAGGCGGCTATGGAAAAGTTTTTGGTTATGGAATCCATACAGCCGCCGGGGAAAGTATTGACCAGCTTGACACTATAATTCCCTGCAACCGTAATGGTTCTGGTTGCATTGATTCCGGTAATCACCACCCCATCACTGAAATACCAGGTGGCTGACGTTGGGACAGGGCTGGTGGTATTGAGGAAGGTAGCTGGGGTATTCTGGCATCCGGGAGGTATGTTGAAATCAGAATTGAAACTGGCAATGCTGACCAGTCCTTTTTTCAGCAGGGTATCCGCGCATCCACCCGAGCTTGTTGAGATCAGGCTGATGGAATAGTTTCCCGTGGCGGAATAGGTATGGGATGGGCTGGGTGCCGTGGAAGTTTGGCCATCCCCGAAATTCCATAAATAGCTAAGGGTGGGGGGACCG
Organism: Chitinophagaceae bacterium; assembly: GCA_035533815.1. GTDB lineage: Bacteria > Bacteroidota > Bacteroidia > Chitinophagales > Chitinophagaceae > JANWKA01. The sequence goes on along the minus strand of DATLTB010000059.1, from coordinate 3,618 downwards.
GTTGTCTGGTTGGTGAAATCCACTGCCAGGGGGGCATTGCAGGCGGTGGAGTCCGTATTCGTGAAGGCAGCAGTGACTCCGCCTGTGACATTGATCAGACCGGTCTTGGTCTTGGCGGACACGCATCCAAAACTGTTGGTCACCACAAGGGTGACATTGAAACTGCCCGCAGTGTGATATTGATAGCTGGGATTCTGGACACCTGAAGTGTCCCCATTTCCGAAATCCCAGATCCAGCTGGAAATGCTGCCACTGCCCGCGGTACTCTGGTCGGTAAATGACACGGGTAAAGGGAAGCATCCGGTTGTCCGGGATACGGTAAAGTTGACTACGGGAGATTGATAAACAGTAATATAGGCTGTTTTGATGACTTCACTGGAGTCTACCCCGTTGGTCACGGTCAGTGTGATGGTATAAGTACCTGGGATGGTATATATTTTTTCCGGGTTCTGGAGGGTAACTATCGGGCTGCCATCTCCGAAATTCCACTTCCATCCTACCGGGTTTCCGGTGGACTGGTCGGTGAACTGAACGACCACAGGAGTGCATCCCGAAGTAACATTGGTGGTGAAGGCCGCATTGATCTGGGCCAAGGAGAAACCCGGTAATATGATCAGAGCATACCATAATAAAATCATCCTGGCTGTCTTGGGGACAGCGCAGTGTGACCTTATCCGCTTCAGTTCGGCCAGTTGGTTTTTCATGGTTTTTCCGGAATAGCTCAGGTAAAGCCGGGTTGATTCCTGCCCTGGAAAGGACCGGGGGGCGTAAAGATAAGTTTAAAATGTTTAATATGTAGTAACTAAATGGTATTTATTTTCAGGGATGTTGATTTCAGGTGCCGGAATTGAAAAAGATACCGGTCATCTTTCTATAGCCAATGTCCGATTTGCCTTGGCCGGGACTGAACATTCGAATAAGGTCCATAATAAAAACCCGCTTCAAATTTCAAATCAATCCTGAAAAGCAAATAAACTACACAGCCTTATATAAGGAGATAAGGGTGCTGAACATGATCGGTCATGAAGGTTAATTGGCACAATAATTTTAAGTTTTTATTATCGCTTTATCCTAAGATCCAGGACATTCCTTTTCAAGAGATACCTTAAATTTGTTTTTCCCCAATATTTTGTATTTGCCCTTATACATTCTTTCAAATAATGGTTCATATTTTATTTGAAGAAGTCTTTCAAGGGACTGCCTTTGGCGTTCAGCTAAATAATCATTATCGTCATCAATACAGTACCAATATATTGTTATTTCTTTTTTTATCATTTCATGTTCAAAAAACTCTTTCCAGGCTTTTGCTTTCTCTATCCCATTGATTGCATTATAATGGCTATTAATTCTTCCTTTGATGGGTTTACCCTTCCCGATATAAATGCAACCACAGGTTTTATTCCACATCGCATAAAGACCATTAATCATAGGCTTAGGCTTATTCTTAAGTTCAGCATTTTTCCATTGGTTAAGTGCAAAGCGTTTCCATTTTTTAATATTCTGAATTGATTTGTCATTAATCAAAGCAAGAGTCTTTTCGAAAATTTTCTGGTGCATGTATTTTTGTTTTTTTCATTATCAATAGGTTTTTGGCTAACTAATATACTGTCAACTGATTATCCACCCCGCTCTGTTAACTCAGCTTAAATAGTGATCCAATTCGTAGATTTCTCCAAATTTTCTCAAAGCATAATCCATAAAATACCTGAAATCGAGTTCCTCCCCGGTCACCATCTGGCATAATTCAGATAAAGGGTAAAGCCTTCCCCTGGAATGAATGTTTTTTCTCAGCCACCCCAACAATAATGAAAGATTCCCCTGCCGGATATTCCCGGGAAGATCTGTGAGATCTTTTTCAGCCTGAGCAAATAGCTGGGCAGCCAGAAAACTCCCCAGGGAATAGGTCGGAAAATACCCGAAACTGCCATGGCTCCAATGGACATCCTGCAGGACGCCCTGAATATCGTTAACCACCTTAACCCCTAGAGTATCCGAGTATTTTTCCTTCCATATATCTGGCAGATCTGCAGTGCATAGCTTGCCGCCGATCAGGTCTTTTTCAATTTCATACCGGATCAGGACATGGAAATGATAGGTAAGTTCATCCGCTTCTGTACGGATCAGGGTAGGAATGACCCGGTTTATTCCCCGGTAATAGTCCTGCAGGTCAAGCCCAGCTATGCTTTCCGGGAAAAGGATTTGCAGTTCAGGGAAATGATGTTCCCAGTAGCCCCTGCTCCTGCCTACCCAGTTTTCCCAGAGCCTGGATTGGGACTCATGCACGCCCAGGGAAGCAGGTTCCCCTGCTGGAAGGCCATACTCATCTCCGTTCAGCCCTTGTTCATACAGGGCATGCCCCCCTTCATGCAGGCAGCTCCAGGTCATTTGGGCGAAATCCTGTTCATCAATCCGGGTGGTGATCCGGACATCCAGGTTACCGAAACTGGTCGTGAACGGGTGCACTGATATATCCTGACGTCCGGCTTCAAAATCAAATCCCATTTCTTTGAGTAACCCGGTTCCAAACTGCCATTGCTTGTCCCCGGGAAAGAAACGATGCAGGAATCCCGCATCAGGTACTGGCTGTATGGCAATTTGCCTGATCAGGGGACCCAGCTCTAGTTTTACCTGGTTAAACAACCGATCAAGCTGGACGGTGGTCATGCCCTTCTCATGTTCATTCAGCAGCGCATTATAGGGATGACCCTGAAAACCAAGCAGGTCGGCTTCCTGTTTTTTCAGGTTGACCATTTCCTTTAACAGGGGTTCAAAGACGGCAAAACTGTTTTCCCTTCTCCCTTGTATCCAGGCATGATAAGCAGCTGAGGTGACCTGCGATAACCTTTCCACGAAGGCAGGGGGATATTTTTTAGCTTTATGGAAATCTTCGAGGCAGAGAGACACATTTTTTTTCTTCACCGGATCGAGATCTTCTTTTTCTGAAAGGGCCTGTAAAAGGTTTTCCAGTCCTGCATCCGTGGCCAATTGGTGAGCCAGTATACTCAGGGTAGTTAATTGCCGGCCCCTTAGCATGGCGCCCTTCCCTGGCAGGTAGGTTTCCTGATCCCAGCTCATTAAGGCAATTGCGCTGCGTACATCCGCAATTTTTTGCATTTTTGTCCTGAAATCTGTATAAATACTTGCTGTGGTTGGTAAAATCTGCATATCCCGATAAATAAAGAATACTCCTATGATGAATAGCTGAGAATTAGCGGGAATGTTCCTGTATGTGCATGTAGGTTACATAAAGCTAAGAATTTTTTTCAAGTGTCATAATCGCCAATAAATCTCCTATAAACAGATGGGTATTTCACCACTGCAAGATCGCGTTCAAATTAGAAAAAAGGCAGCAATCGTAAACTTTGATAAACAGATTCTTGTTGGTTAAGAACTGCAACTTCTTACCTACGTTATTGCTGCCGGATAATAGCATTGAGCTGATTATTTCACTTGATATGAACAATGAATTTTTTTTACATCTTATGAAAACCCTATTAAACATTATTCTACCAGGCTTGAGACATACGGCGTCTGGTGTTTCATCACGTAATTTATCCTGGACAATAGCTTCTTGGCTATTTTGATGATAGCCTGATTTTTTTTCATCTTCTTGGTATA
>DATLTB010000058.1:0-38911 GCA_035533815.1 Chitinophagaceae bacterium | reverse complement strand
CTGATGCCTATAAATCGGGTAAAAAAGATAAAAAGCGGGTTTTCAGACTTCTTGGAAGCATCCCTTACGATTCCAGGATATTGTCCTATACCCAAACAGGGATTTCCATCTGGTCTGTTGGGGGGAGACTGAAAATACCCTTTAAATGCCATAACCCAAAACTTATTCCATTCATTAAAGGGGAAGCTGATCTGTTGTGTAGAAAGGGTAAATTTTTTCTTTTTCAAACCATGGACCTCCCGGATCAAAAGATAGCTGAGGTGGAGGAATTTATGGGTTGCGACTTTGGCATAGTAGATATATGCACCACAAGTGATGGCAAAGTATTTAGCTCTGAAAAAATAAACGCTTATAGGGAAAAACGTCAAAAAATAAGAAGTTCTCTCCAACACAAAGACACGAAGGAGTCCAAAAAGGTCCTGAAACGGCTTGGTAAACGGGAAAGAAGAACTTCTGCCAATATCAATCACCGGATTGCCAAAAACATCGTCCACATTGCCCAGGAGCAAAATAAGGGTATTTCCATAGAGGACCTTACCGGTATCCGCCAAAGAGCGGGCAACAGGGGCAAAAAGTTCAGCAGCCGCCTTGGCAAATGGTCTTTTGCCCAGCTTCGCAGTTTTATAGCATACAAGGCGGCCCTTGCCGGGGTTAGGGTAGTGCGGGTTAATCCGGCTAATCCCTCTCAGGGATGCCATATTTGCAAGCACCTGGGAAAGCGGATGGGCAAATCTTTTGGGTATGATCATTGCGGAAACAGTATGGATGCCGACCTTAATGCGGTCATCAATATTGCTACCCTTGGGGTGTGCGTAAACTCGACCGAAAAATCTGATAGGTATAGCTGTGCTGTGCATGATCAAGGTTTGATGTTCAACCGCCAATCAGCGGCTTGAACGCCCTGCACTCTTGGTGCAGGGTAGTTTACAGCAGTGGTTTGTATTAAATAAAGGATAAATATATATAAAAAATATAATCTACACCTGATTCATTTTTTCCGGAAGAAAATTTTCAGGGGCACTCCTTCAAAATCAAAATGAGTCCTTAACTGGTTTTCCAGATAATGCCGGTATGGATCTTTAATATCGTCCGGGTAATTGCAGAAAAAAGCAAAAGCAGGCACAGGGTTGGGAAGCTGGGTGACAAATTTTATTTTAACCGAATGTCCCCTGACCACGGGCGGATGATAACTTTCCAGGGCTTTCTGCATCACTTCATTCAATTTAGAGGTGGAAATCCGTCTTTTTCTGTTTTCAAAAACCCGAAGCGCAGATTCCATGACTTTGAATATCCGGGTCTTTTCCGTTACTGACGTGAATACGACCGGTACATCACTGAAAGGAGCCAGTTTCTCTTTCAACAGTTTTTCATAATCCCTTGCAGTATTGGTTCCCTTTTCCATCAGGTCCCATTTATTCACCACGATCACCACCCCTTTGCCCTTTTTAGCTGCCAATCCGAATATATTCAGGTCCTGAGCAGTGATCCCCAGGTTGACATCCAGTAACAGCAGGCAGACATCCGATTCATCCATAGCTTTTACCGCCCGGATAACGGAATAAAATTCCAGATCCTGATGCACCTTGTTTTTGCGCCGGATACCGGCAGTATCAATCAAAATAAAATCCTTTTTAAACAAAGTGTATCGGGTATGAATGCTGTCCCGTGTGGTTCCGGGAATATCAGATACGATATTCCTTTCTTGCCCGATCAGGGCATTGAGCAGGGAGGATTTGCCCACATTTGGCTGGCCGATGATGGCAAATCGGGGTAGTTCCCCTTCTTCAGGGTCCGGTTCAAGCTCCCCCGGCATCAAACCCGTAATCTCATCAAGCAATTCCCCTGTTCCTGATCCGGACATCGATGAAATAAAAAAAATCCGGTCAAAACCCATCCCGTGAAATTCATTAGCATCCAGCTGCCTTTGTGGATTATCCACTTTATTGATCACCAGCAGGACCGGTTTTTGCGATTTCCTTAACATGCCGGCCATGTCTGCATCCAGGTTGGTGATTCCTGTAGTTGCGTCGCACATGAATATCAGCAGGCTGGCTTCCTGCATGGCAACCAATACCTGTTTGCGGATTTCCCGTTCAAAAACATCTGATGAACGGGGAACAAACCCTCCCGTATCCACTACATTAAAAGATTTACCATTCCAGCCCACCACCCCATACTGGCGGTCCCGGGTCACTCCGCTGGTATCATCCACAATAGCCTTCCGTTCTTCCAGCAACCGGTTGAACAAAGTAGATTTACCCACATTAGGTCGTCCGATGATAGCCACCGTGAATCCCTGCATACCTATATAATTGAAAAAAAAACTCTCTATGCGTATCCATATTCCCGGAGCAGGAGGTCATTGTCCCTCCAACCCGGTCGAACCTTCACAAAAAGTTCCAAAAAAATCTTTCTGCCCAGGAATTTTTCCATTTCAATCCTGGACCTTATTCCCAGTTCCCGGATAGCTTTCCCCTTTTCACCCAGCAGAATGGCTTTCTGGGTCTCCCGCTGCACCACGATCTGTGCAGCAATTTTAACCAGGGTTTGCTTTTCCTGGTAATCTGTTACCAGGACAGCAGTATGATAGGGTATTTCTTCCCGGAACAAATCAAAAATCTGTTCCTGGATGAGTTCTGAAATAAAAAACCTGACCGGCCGGTCTGAGAGTTCTCCTTCAGGAAAGAAATTTTCCCCTTCCGGCAGCAAGGACAGTATTACTGCAAGCAGCTGTTCCAGGTTAAGCTTTTTCAGGGCAGACACGGCCACAACTTCCCGGACAAAGGCCCAGGCTTTATATTCTTCCCTGACCTGACTGAGGTTTTCCGCTCCGGACAGATCCATTTTGTTCATGACCAGGATGGCAGGAGATTTCAGGCCAAGGCCAGAAAATACCGGTAAATTATCGGCGGGTTTATCCCGCGCATCGACGACCAATAACCCCAAATCGGCGTCCTCCAGGGCTTTTTTCACCATTCCCATCATCCTGTCCTGAAGCTTATATCTTGGTTCCATTAACCCCGGGGTATCGGAGAAAACGATCTGGTATCCCGGTTCATTGAGAATACCCATGATCCGGTGCCTGGTAGTCTGCACCTTTGGCGAGACAATTGACAGCTTCTCATTGACCAGGGCATTGAGTAAAGTACTTTTACCTGCATTCGGCTTACCGAAAATATTAACAAAACCAGCCTGATGCATGGAAAAAATTTAACTATCATGGCATATTGACCATGAATCACAAAGGTAGTCAAATTCGTTTTGGGGAATTTACGTTGAATACTTACCTTTGCGCCCACATTGCGAGGTAGAGCAGAGGTAGCTCGTCGGGCTCATAACCCGAAGGTCGTTGGTTCGAATCCATCCCTCGCTACAATACACAGATAAAGACTTAAAGCATCTCACTAAATCAGATTTCTTCTTTTAAGCCTGCATAAACTAAAGTTTAGCAGCATTAAAGCATCCGAGCCTAAGAAAACACTGCATTCTTCGCCTGCACCGTTTCATTGGAACATTCCCTGCACCCTGAAAAATCAAGAACCGGTATTTGCTATAAAATATGAATCCCTGTCTTTTGATCTTAAATGGTTTATTCGGGGAGACAAAAATATTTTCAGAAGGAAATAATTAAGAGAATTTTAGCCGCATTTACTGTTTACTGAAGATTTTACAAAACCAACTTCCCCTAATATCCGTGCCAGATGGCTGATTATCCAGGGTAAAGCTGAAGTCACCTGCAGGGTTAAGCCCAATTAGAAAAATAGGCGGAACCTCAGTTTTTGGATTCCAACCCCAAAACAGACCCCGGTCAGGGAGCGAGAAAAACCGGAGTGCCATCCAAATGCAGAATGGCTTGCTGAAGTAAAGCCATATGGGTAGGTTGGGTGGCATAATCCCATTGATAAACTTTCAACTGGTGCCAAGCTATGGAACTGGGAAAATGATAAACGGCAGGAATATTTTCATGCAGATCCTGCAGTTGTTTGGCCCATAGGATGATCAGGGGTTTCCCATCTTTAGAAAACGCTCCTCCGTCGACATCCCCGGGAAGCCGAAGGCTGGCGGTAAGTCCGGGATCATACCGGTATCCATAAGCCAGCAGGGACATGGTCTTTACGGCTATCCCTTCGGGGGTCATTATTTGGTGGCCATAGGCATCCCTGCGAAGGTTTTCGTATAATCCCATCAGACCGAAAGGATCTTTGGTGGAATCATAATTGGCACTTTCTCCCAAAGCAAAGATGTATACCTGGGCAATATTGTTCTGCTGGGCTTTAACCAGGTATTTAATGATGAAGTTCCGCTGGGCTTCATTTCCTCCCACCATATCGGTGAACCTTTTGCGGCAGATATTGATTTCGGTATTGATGAAAATTTTAGGGGGAAACCGCTGACCGTCATACCCATACCTGGTGAGTATGGCCTGAAACTGGTTTTTCAGCAGTACTCCGTCCGCAGCCGCATAATCTGAAGTCCTTGTATACCGGAAGCCACCGATACTGTTGACCCAGTAATGCAGGTGGTACATCGGGTAATCATGGTAGCTGAGCACATCAAAATAGGCCCCTCCCCGCAGGGGATATTTCGGGGAAACTTTACCCCCATCCGGATTGTCTGTATAGCGGAGTATTGCATCCAGATAAGAAGGATATCCAAGTCCTCCGGTGCAGACATATTCATGCGGGAAATAATGGTGAACGATCGAATAAGTGATCCGCAGCATCCGGACATAGTAAAATACAGGAGCGTAGAAACTGTACAAGTTGATAATGGGAGGAGGATTGTCATACCAGTTGCCTGATTGTCCGGGAAGACTGTATGCTCCATGGCTATTATTGATATCCGGTTCATTCCAGACTTCCCAGAATTTCACATAGGGCCCGTATCGTTTCACGATATTATACACATAATCAGCATAGTAATTATCCGGGTTAACAGAGTCATCACTATTCCAAATCGGTTCATACATATGGGCAAAGGTCCAGGTCCTGAACTGGCAGTAATGGGCAGTATCCCGGTGCACATTACTAGGCTGGTTGAGAAATACGACATTGTCCCTGAATCCCAGGGTATCATGGAAGTACCGGAAAGCCCCCAGCCTGATATCATATCCGTAGCGGGAGACAAAGTTGTCGGAAAGTCCGGGGCGAACAGCATGGATGCCTGCATCGGATGCCAGTTTGTATACCAGCTGATCTGAATACCCATTACCATAATATCCCGGGTTGACCCCATATTGGAAAAAATCATCTTCCTTCCACACCTGCTGATCCGCTGTGGTATCATGAATGAGTTGTATATCCCGGGGAACAGGACCCGTTAAGGTTCTGGGATCCATCTCTGGAGGTTTACGCGGAGATTCACAAAAGGAAAATGTGCAGACAACCAGTATGGTCAGGCAGATAAACAACCCTTTTTTCATCTTCTTTATTTTTTATATCTATAAATTAAAGCATTAAAAAGCGGATCAGGGGAATATCCAGATCAAAATTACTCATTTTGCCGCCAAAACCACCTGGCATTGGCATTAATCAGCACCATCTCAGTTTGGATTTCCAGACCCCTGACTATCCTATTGTCTTCCCCAATTCATGGGATTCCGTCAAATAAGTTCTGAAGTCCCTGGCAATATGAACCTAAACAAGACTTCATCCATCAGGCATAGCAGCCCACATCTTGCCCCATTTTTACTCCTTTTCCGAATATCTGTTACAGGTCACCGGACAGGTACCATGGGAAGGAGGGGCCTGGGTTAGGGTAAAATTAGTAAGCTATCTGATTCCCTTAATCAGCCAGTGGTAACCGGGAACCGACAGGGTCCAGGGTGAATGAATGAACGGCTAATTTTTTTGAGGTAGTCCTCGTAATACATGGTCATGAAATTGGTGAAAAATGATATCTACAATTGCAGATAAGGCATTTTTTAATGATCCCAAAAATATAAAAAGGGCGAGATTGGAAGGTTGTCTGAAAATGCAAAATCGCCATGGCAAGTTCCGGAAATGGTAGGAGCTTCATTGATCGGGCAACCAAAGGGATAATCTCCTTCCTATGATTTAGCCCATAAGGATAGGTGAAGCTTTCCTATTTTTGTAAATTACCCTGTATCTAGAATTCAGGGCGTTAATCTAGCATGATGGCACAGCATTTAAACCTGGATTCAATACCCCCATTGCATCGGCCATCCGGCTCTTATGCGCTGATTTACGGCAACGCCAAATTAGGAGTGCCTGTTAAACCGTTTCTCTATCGTAACTCTGATGCTTTTACGTCCGCAGAAAATTTCCTAAGGCAACCATACAGCAAGTCAAAGAACCTCTATTGCAAATATTCAAAGAAAATGGAAGTGGTTCTCCTCCCTGTGGCAAGACCACAGGGTTTCCGAACCAGAAATTTATGAAGGTGATCACCCGTACAGTTTGGATCCTCTCCCTGGTCAGCATGTTTGCTGATATCGCGAGTGAAATGTTGTACCCCATTATTCCTGTCTACCTCAGGGCAATCGGTTTTTCCGTGCTGATGATCGGCATACTCGAAGGAGTTGCCGCAGCCACTGCGGGGCTCAGCAAGGGTTATTTCGGTCAACTAAGCGACTTCACCGGGAAACGCATGCTCCTTGTTCGGCTGGGATATTTCTGCAGCGCCCTGGCCAAGCCCCTGATGGCCGTCACTATCATCCCTGCCTGGATTTTCGGGGCACGGTCCATGGACAGGCTGGGGAAGGGATTGAGGACCGGCGCCCGGGATGCCATCCTGTCCGATGAGACGGCTGCCGAACATAAGGGAAAAGTCTTTGGATTTCACCGGGGATGGGATACGGCAGGGGCAGTCCTCGGTCCAATTGCTGCCCTGGTGTACCTGTATTTCCATCCAGGCCATTATGCGGCTCTTTTCTTTATCGCATTTGGACCAGCTTTGCTTGCTGTCCTATTTACCCTGCTGGTCAGGGATCGGCGAAAATCCATTACTTCTTCCCATAAACCAGTGGCCCTGTTTTCCTTTTTCCGGTATTGGAAACAAAGTCCCCTGCTTTACCGCAGGGTGACTTCCGGGCTATTGTTGTTTGCCCTGTTTAACAGTTCAGACATGCTGCTGCTGTTGAAAATCAGACAAGCAGGCATCAGTGATACAGGCATGATCAGTATCTACATTTTTTATAATGTTTTTTATGCCTTGTTATCCTTCCCCATGGGATATATAGCCGATAGGATCGGATTCAGGCCCACGTTCCTGGGTGGGTTGCTGCTATTTGCCGTTGTTTATGCCGCCATGGCCTTTAATACCAGCCTGACGGTGTTCTTTCTTTTATTCTTTTTATATGGGGTATATGCAGCAGCCACTGATGGAGTTAGCAAGGCATGGATCAGCAATACCACCGGGCCTCAGGAAACCGCTTCCGCCATGGGAACTTTTACTGCCTTACAAAGTCTCGCATCCCTGGTAGCCAGTGCTGTGGCCGGGTTTATCTGGTTTCATTACGGTGCTGCTCCAGCCTTCCTGCTCACTGCAGCAGCCACGCTGATTTCCATGTTTTACCTGAGCAGGATTACCCTGAAACAGGAAACTGCCCAGGTTATACATTAGCCGATGATCCTTCCCTTTTTCGGTTTAAATCGATGCTATTTACTTAAATATTATTGGGTAAAATGGAATATATAAGTATGGAGGAAAAAAGATGGAAAAACAGGCGGTTGATGGATCAATAATTTCTTATCATCCAATCGGTTTTAATTTCTTTGGGACTGCTTCAAACCGATTTTATAAGAAAGGAACCCAGATAAGTGGCTGCCAGGCCGAATATGATGCTCGCTGAAAGGTACAAACCCGTGTACATCCATTCCCCATCCTTCATCAGGGATATATTCTCAAAGGCAAAGGTAGAAAAAGTGGTATATCCGCCACAAATGCCTGTAGCCAGGAAAATGCGGATGTCGGGACTAAGCAGATTACCCCGGTCAGCCAGTCCGTATATGCATCCGATCAGCAGACAGCCGGACACATTGACCAGCAGGGTACCCAGGGGGAAAGAAGACATGAAATGTTTCTGGATAAATGTCTGTACCAGGTACCTGCATGCTCCGCCGAAAAAACTTCCTATGCCAACCAGTAAAATATTCCTGTACATGTTCGTTAATTTACCTTTTTTGTACAGGAGTCATCAGCTTCTAATAGCAGTTAAAGGTGAACTCCATCACCTGCAATAACGGGGCTAAATTAATCATTTTTATTTGCAGGTAAATTACTTACCCGGAAACCCAATCCCAAAGTCCAGCAGAATTACCTGTCCTGCATGTAAAAACTACTGTTATTTTGCAGGACAGTTCCGAAAAGAAGCTGGTATAAAAAAAGCATGAAAGGGTCATTGATTATTTTATTCTTATTTTGCCTATGCCGGCAGGTGTATTCCCAACGGCCAACCAGCATTCCTCCTTCTCCCTATGGGGTGACCCCCACAGCCAATCAGCTCCGCTGGCAAAACATGGAATATTATATGTTCGCCCATTTCGGCCCCAATACATTCACCGGTAAGGAATGGGGTTCAGGCCGGGAAAACCCGGATGTCTTCCATCCTGACCACCTGGATTGCAGACAGTGGGCCAGGATAGCCAAAGCCGCGGGGATGAAGGGGATAATCCTGGTCGCTAAGCACCATGACGGGTTCTGTCTATGGCCAAGCAGGTTCAGTACCCATACGGTAGCTTATTCTTCCTGGCGCCGTGGTCACGGAGATGTATTGAAAGAATTGTCAAAAGCGTGCATGGAATATGGGTTGAAATTCGGATTATACCTTTCTCCCTGGGACCGGAATAACCCGGCTTATGGCACCCCGGCCTATAACCAGGTGTTTGCGGGTATGCTTCGCGAGGTGCTGACCCATTACGGACCGGTTTTTGAAGTCTGGTTCGATGGCGCCAACGGGGAAGGCCCGAACGGGAAAAAGCAGGTTTACGACTGGGGCCTCTTTGATTCCACAGTCAAAAAATATCAGCCCCAGGCGGTGATCTTCAACTTCAGCAACCGGGACGGCATCCGCTGGGTGGGCAATGAGCATGGCTATTCCACCCAGACAGCCTGGTGCCGGGATAATGGTTTTAAAGCAGATTCCGCCGAGACCGGCAGACAAATGGCCAGGGGACTGGAAAACGGCAAGTACTGGCGCCCCTCCGAATCAGATGTTTCCATCCGTCCCGGCTGGTTCTATCATCCAGGTCAGGACAGTTTGCTTAAGTCTGTGCGCGAGCTGATGGCTATTTATGAGGGTTCGGTTGGAAGGAATTCCAGTCTGCTGCTGAATGTACCCCCGGACCAGGACGGACGAATCAGTCCGGTGGATTCAGCCCGGCTGATCCAGTTCCGGATAGCCAGGGACCAGGCTTTTGCCCATAATCTGGCCCAAAATGCCAGGATAACCGCCAGCAATATCCGGGGAAATGATCCAAAATATTCACCAGGCCTCCTTGCTGATGGCAACCCGGCCACATACTGGACCACGGATAACCAAGTGCACAAAGCCTGGGTGGTCCTGGATTTCGGCCACCTTATCCGGTTCAATACCCTCGTATTAATGGAATACCTGCCCCTCGGACAGCGTATTCGTTCTTTTAGTGTAGAAACCTGGAACGGTAAAACCTATCAGCTGCTGGACCTGGAAACAACTATTGGCCATAAAAGAATCCTCACTTCGAGCGAACAAACTACCTCCAAAATCCGGATACGGATCCTGGAAGCTTCAGCTAATCCGGTATTATCGGAAATCGGGGTTTATGAAGATCCAGCCATGAAATAATAAGGCATGCAAATAAAAAAGCCATTTGGACGATTGGCCATTCCACCCATCCCCTGGAAAAATATCTCCATGGGCTGACCCAACTTAAAATCGGCCTCCTGGCTGATGTGCGGGGATTACCCGGATCTGCCTGATTCCCACAGGTCAATCAGGATAACTTATCAGTTACCCTGAAAAAGGCTGTCATGAACGATATCCATCTTCCGGATCTGGATGGCAGGTGCAGGCCACCAGTCCAGCTGCCAACATGGGTTGGCGGAATGCTTCCTTCAGGGGCTTTGCAGATTTTATGGAACTCCGGAATTTTTACACAGGCTGTCCTTGCGGGAATCACTGGTTTCTGCCCGAAACACTGCATCAGGTGTGCGGAAGCGGTTTGGTGGAAATGCCATCGCAGCCTGATCGCCGATGCGCCCAAGCTCCGGGGCTGGAAGGAAATGCATATCCTCCCGCTAAAAAAGCAGAAGAACATCCATTTTCCGCTCCCGCAAGGATCCGGTTTGGCAGATTGTTTTATGATCAGCTGTCATGGGAAAGAGGACAAGGAAGGAAAGAGTAACCGGCCAGTCCATTCCCCGGATCCCCAATTCCCGGTATAAAATCTTTTTTGTCCCATTAGAATTTTTTTTATTTTACCTTTGCACACAAATATGACTACTGGCCATTCGGGCCTACATTATCACCTCAAATTCTGAACGGAAATTGAAAACTGAAAGGACCCATATAAAGCTCGCTGCTTTTCATCCCGCGCTCAGGATGGGAGTGACTGTTTTTGGGGTTATTGTTTTCAGATACCTTTCCCGACGACCTCGCATCTGATCCGAACCGGAATGCCAGACTTCCCAGTCAGGCATCAATTTCGCGCCCATGGCGTGAGGACCGGAACCCCATGTTCTATTCAAATCATTATTCATACGGATACAAATTGGAACAGCATCAAACTTTTGTCATCAGGGCAGCAGTACCGGAAGATAAAAAATACGCCCGGCTGATCACGGATGAAATGGCTTCGTCTGCAACAGCCCGGGGTACTGGTATTGCCCGGCGCTCTCCCGAATATGTCCAGCAGAAAATGGAAGAAGGGAAGGCCGTCATTGCCGTTACCCCTGATGGCCGGTGGGTGGGCTTTTGTTATATTGAAGCCTGGGGACATGATGAGTTTGTGGCTAATTCCGGACTGATTGTTTCTCCTGACTTCAGGGGTCATGGGGTAGCCACGGCCATTAAGAAAAAAATTTTCGAGCTTTCCCGCGAAAAATACCCCCACGCAAAAATTTTCGGACTGACCACCGGGTTGGCAGTCATGAAAATAAATTCTGACCTGGGTTACAAACCCGTCACTTATTCCGAACTGACCGGGGATGATGAGTTCTGGAAAGGATGCCAGAGTTGTGTGAATTATGATATCCTCACCGGAAAAGGCCGGAAAAATTGTCTTTGCACGGCCATGCTCTATGACCCTGAAGAACATCCGCCTGTCCCCCATCAGGCTGCAATTCCTGCATCCCTCGTACAGCCCAGGTATGAAAAGCGCCAGTTCGCCGGAAATTTTAAATTGTTTGAGCGCTGGATGAAGTTCAAGAATTATGTGTTGCTCAAACCCTTCCTCCGTAAAGAGGAAACTGCAGGTACCGGAGGTAACGGAAACCGGAAAAAATTCTTTTTTAACCTGTTCTGATATGGCGGAAAGGAAAAAATTGGTATTGGCATTCAGCGGTGGCCTGGATACTTCTTTCTGTGTTAAATACCTGGTACAGGATAAGGGTTATGAAGTGCATTCTGTATTGGTGGACACGGGTGGCTATAGTCGGGAAGAACTCCTGGATGCCGAACGTCACGCTTATTCCCTGGGAGTAACCTCTCACCGGACAGTGGATGCGGTCAAAAGCTATTATGAGCGGGTGATCCGCTACCTGGTTTACGGGAATGTCCTGAAAAATAATACCTATCCGCTCAGCGTCAGTGCAGAACGGCTTAGCCAGGCCTTAGCCATCGCAGATTATGTGCAGGAAACCGGAGCACAGGCAGTAGCCCACGGCAGTACGGGTGCGGGTAATGACCAGGTTCGATTTGACATGATATTTCATATCCTGATTCCCGGGGTGGAAATCATCACCCCCATCCGGGACCTGAAGCTGAGCCGGGAAGAGGAGATCAGCTACCTGAAGGAAAAAGGAGTCCGGATGAATTATGACAAAGCTAAATATTCAGTGAACAAAGGACTCTGGGGAAATTCGGTCGGAGGAAAGGAAACCCTGGGATCATCGGAATTCCTGCCCGATGAAGCCTTCCCTACCCCGGTTACCCGGGTGGAACCCCTGGATATCTCCCTGCTTTTCAACCAGGGACAGTTCATCGGAGTGAACCAGCAGGTTTTCTCGCATCCCGTGGAAGCCATCAGGCACCTGCAGACAATTGCCGGGGCTTTCGGTATTGGCCGGGATATACATGTGGGGGACACTATCATTGGCATCAAGGGAAGGGTGGGATTTGAAGCAGCAGCACCCATGGTCATCATCCGGGCGCACCACCAGCTGGAAAAACATGTGCTTACCAAGTGGCAGCTGAACTGGAAGGACCAGCTGGCCTTATTTTATGGTAACTGGCTGCATGAGGGCCAGATCCTGGATCCGGTGATGCGGGACATCGAAGCTTTTTTTGAGAGCACCCAGCAACAGGTAAGTGGAGAAGTATTGGTCACCCTGTATCCATACCGGTTCCGGATAAATGGGATCCATTCACCCCATGACCTGATGGGAGACCGGTTTGGCAAATATGGGGAAATGAACACGGGGTGGACCGGCGAGGATGTTCGCGGATTTTCTAAAATATTCAGCCAGCAAACGGCGATCTGGCACCAGGTAAAGCATGCCGGCAAATCCTCCTGAATATGTCCGCTAAGATTAAAGTTGCCGTAATAGGAGGAGCAGGCTTCACCGGCGGAGAGATGATCAGGCTCCTGCTGGGCCATCCCGCAGCGGAGTTAGCCTTTGTACATAGCCGAAGTCATGCCGGACAACCGGTGCACCAGGTCCATGGTGACCTGTTCGGTGATACTGACCTGCAGTTTACCGGGGATCAGGGTTTGGATGCGGACCTGTGGATGCTCTGTCTGGGCCATGGAGAATCCCGTCAGCTGCTGGACCATACAAATATTCCCGATCAGGTGAAGATCATTGATCTCAGCCAGGATTTCCGGACTGAAGGAGCCCCCGGGAAACGACATTTTATCTATGGGTTACCGGAATGGCAGCGGGACAGGATCCGTCACACCGGACATGTAGCGAATCCCGGATGTTTTGCCACTGCGATCCTGCTCGGGCTTCTTCCCCTTGCCTTCCGGGGCCTGCTGAAAGAAGTCCATACCACCGGTATTACCGGATCCACCGGTGCGGGCAGCAGAATGCTGGATTCCACCCAGTTTCATTGGAGATCCGGTAATGTCAATGCCTACAAGACCTTGTCCCACCAGCACCTGGGCGAGATCAGGATGGTCCTGGAATCCCTGCAGCCTGGTTTCCGGGAGCCCCTGAATTTCATCCCCTGGCGGGGTGGTTTTACACGTGGCATCTTTGTCAGCTCCTATTTGCAGGCCGACCTTACCCTGGAGCAGGCCAGGGACCTTTACCGGGAATATTATGCCGGACATCCCTTCACCCATGTGAGCGACCGGATGGTGGATATCAAGCAGGTGGTCAATACCAATAAGGTGCTGATCTTCCTGGAAAAAGCGGAAGGTAAGATTGTCATCCATTCCGTCTTGGATAATCTGCTCAAGGGAGCATCCGGACAGGCAGTGCAGAATATGAACCTGATGTGCGGCCTGCCGGAAGAAACCGGCCTCAGGCTCAAAAGCACCGCATTCTGAATGGTGAATTATGATCATTACAGGCTACATTTAATTGGCCTGATTTAAAATTAAACCCATGACGCTATTTGATGTATATGCCCTGTTTGATATCGAGCCTGTCAAGGCACGGGGCTCCTATATCTGGGACCGGAAAGGGAACCAGTACCTGGATCTTTATGGTGGACATGCCGTGATCTCCATTGGGCACAGCCACCCGCATTATGTGCATGCCCTGAAACAGCAGCTGGATCAGATCGCCTATTATTCCAATTCGGTTAAAAATCCGCTACAAGTCAGGCTGGCCGAGAAACTCGGGCAGATGTCCGGTTATCCCGATTACCAGCTTTTCCTTTGTAACAGCGGCGCCGAGGCCAATGAAAACGCCCTTAAGCTAGCCTCTTTGGTAACCGGACGCAAGATGGTGATTGCCTTCAGCCGTGCTTTTCATGGCAGGACTTCCGGGGCAGTCGCAGTCACGGATAATCCGAAGATCCAGGCTCCATTTAACACAGGCCATGCAATCAGCTTCGTCCCCCTCAATGATGCAGGGGCTTTTAATGAAGCCCTCAGTGACCAGGTGGCTGCCGTGATCATCGAAGGCATTCAGGGGGTTGGCGGCATCCATCTTCCCAAGGATAACTTCCTGCAGCTGGTAGCCGCGCAGTGCGCAAAAAACGGCACCCTCCTTATCCTCGACGAAGTCCAGTCCGGCTATGGAAGGACGGGAAAATTCTTTGCCCACCAGTATGCGGGAATCCGTCCTGACCTGATTACCACAGCCAAGGGAATGGGCAACGGTTTTCCTATTGGCGGGGTACTCATCGCTCCGGGCATCAAAGCCTGGCAAGGCATGCTGGGAACCACATTTGGGGGTAGCTACCTGGCTGCCACCGCAGGGCTTAGTGTGCTGGAAGTCCTGGAACAGGAAGACCTGCTGGAAAATGCCACGCGGGTAGGCAGTTTCCTGATGAAGGAATTATCCGCGCTGCCCCTAATCGGGGAGGTAAGGGGAAAAGGGCTCATGATCGGTTTTGACCTGCCGGAAGCACTCAGCGGTCTCAGGATGGACCTGCTGACTAAACATAATATTTTTACCGGAGATGCCAAACCCAGGACTATCCGGCTGCTGCCTTCCCTGACGCTGACTATGGATCAGGCCAGTTATTTTCTGGAAGAACTGGAAGAGGAACTAAAACTGGTAACTGAAGCGCAACAGGATTAAAGGACTTTATCAATTTGGCATATGGATCAGTTTATATCGGTCAAAGATGCCTTGCAGGTGGAAGACCTGATCCGTGCCGCCCTGGCTTATAAACAGGACCCCGGCAGGGATCAGGCGCTCGGGAAGGGCAGGACCCTCGGTATGGTTTTCCTGAATCCCAGCATGCGCACCCGGATCAGCACCCAGGTTGCAGCCCACAACCTGGGTATGGAAACCATCGTCTACAATGCCGATCAGGAAGGATGGCAGCTGGAATACAGGGATGGTGTTGTCATGGATGGCAGTTCGCCGGAGCATGTCCGGGAAGCTGCGGCCGTCCTGGGTCAGTACCTGGATATCCTGGGACTGCGGACCTTCCCGGATCTTAAAAACAGGGAGGCTGATTACGGGGAACTCCTGCTGAATCAATTTATCAGGTATGCGGGCATTCCTGTGGTCAGCCTTGAAAGTGCCACCCGGCATCCATTACAAAGCCTGGCAGACCTGGTCACTATCCAAGAGACCTGGACGGCCAATCGGGCCCCGAAAGTGGTCATGACCTGGGCGCCCCATGTAAGGGCCCTCCCACAGGCCGTACCCAATTCCTTTGCCGAATGGATGAATGCCTGGGGAAAGGCTGAATTTGTCATTGCCCAGCCGGAGGGGTTTGAACTGGATCCCCTGTTTTCGGGTAATGCCCGGATTGAACACCAGCAGGATAAAGCATTAAAGGATGCGGATTTTGTCTATGTGAAGAACTGGTCCTCCTACCGGGATTACGGCAGGATTTCCGGTGACCGGAACTGGATGATCACACCCGAAAAACTCCGGGTTACTGCAAAAGCCAGGGTAATGCATTGTCTGCCGGTGCGCCGGGGGGTGGTCATTGCTGATGAAGTGCTGGATGGTCCGGATTCAATAGTCATCAGGCAGGCCGCCAACCGGATATGTTCGGCCCAGGCTGTGCTGGCCGGTATCCTGCGGCATGCAGACCTGATCCGGCCAGGGAGAAATCAATAATCCGGTTAATCTATGGAACGGCTATTTGTCATTAAGATTGGCGGTAATGTGCTGGATGATCCGGCTTCCCTCGCCGGATGCCTGGCCCAGTTCGCAGGGATTGCAGACCGTAAGATCCTGGTTCATGGGGGTGGCAGGATTGCCACCCGCATCGGTGAACAAATGGGAATAAAAGCCATCTATGTGGATGGCAGGCGGGTTACGGATGAACCAACCCTTAACCTGGTCACCATGGTTTATGGTGGACTCGTCAACAAGCAGATTGTGGCTAAACTCCAGGCCTTGGGTTCAAACAGTATCGGGCTGACCGGGGCCGATGCCAGAATTATTCCGGCGTTGAAAAGGATTGGGGGGGAGACGGATTTCGGTTTTGCCGGTGAAGTGAATCCTGCCGAGGTATCTGCTGATACCTGCAGGCTCCTGCTTGAACATGGACTCGTGCCTGTATTTGCTCCCCTGACTTTTGAAAGCAGCGGCCAAATGCTGAATACCAATGCGGATACCATTGCATCAGCCCTGGCTATAGCGCTGGCGGGAGTTTACCGGGTGAGGCTGATCTATTGTTTTGAAAAAAAAGGCGTGCTCGAACGGCCAGGTGATGACCAGTCGGTGATCCCCCGGATGAACCAATTACGCTTTGACTCGCTGAAAGCAGCAGGCATCCTGACGGCAGGCATCCTGCCCAAGCTGGAGAATGCCTTTGAAGCCATCCGCATGGGAGTGGCAGAAGTGCTGATCGGAGAAGCCAGTCAGCTTGCCCTTAATACCACGGACAAGGTTACCGGCACCCTAATTTTTTAAAAGGAAATGTTACCAGGAAGACAAATATTTAACCCTGCCCTCCCCTGCCGCAAGGCAGGCGTATGTAATCTGACTGCTCCCGGGAGCAGATGAATCAACAGGCCGCCGATTGCCGGCTGCCATTCTTGTCTTCCTAAAACTGCTTTATGGATAATCTCATTCATCAATATACTGACGCCCTGGAATTACTCCGAAGTATGATCGCTCTTCCCTCCTACAGCCGGGAAGAGGACAGGACTGCTGATCTCATCAGCCAGTTCCTGGAAAACAAAGGGGTAAATGTGAAACGGAGCGGAAATAATTGCTGGGCACTCAATAAATATTTCCGGGAGGATAGGCCCACCATCCTGCTCAATTCCCATCATGATACTGTCCGGCCTAATCCGGCTTATACCCGGGACCCCTTTGATCCTGCGGTGGAAGCGGGCCGGCTGTTTGGATTGGGCAGCAATGATGCGGGCGGATCCCTGGTCGGACTTATTGAGGCCTTCCTGCATTTTTATGAAAAGGGCGACCTGAAATTCAACCTGGTACTCACCGCTACTGCGGAAGAAGAAATATCCGGCTTAAACGGGATTGAAAGCATCCTTCCGCTCCTTCCCCCGGTAGATTTCGCCATCGTGGGCGAACCCACGCTCACGGACCTGGCCATTGCCGAGAAAGGACTGCTGGTGCTGGATTGCACCAGCTATGGACGGGCCGGCCATGCCGCCCGGGAAGAAGGGGATAATGCCATTTACAAGGCCCTGGCAGATATTGACTGGTTCCGGAAATATACCTTCCCGAAAAACTCCGAAGCGCTGGGCCAGGTCAAGATGACCGTGACCATCATCAACGCCGGACAGCAGCACAACGTGGTGCCGGCAGTATGTCATTTCACTGTGGATGTGCGGGTTACCGATGCGTATACCCAGGAGGAGATCCTGGAAGAAATCCGCAGCAGGGTTTCCTGTGAGGTTATGCCCCGTTCCCTGAGGATGCGTTCCTCCCGGATTGACCGCCATCACCCGGTAGTGGAGGCAGCTGTCGCCCTGGGTAAAAAGCTCTATGGTTCGCCGACTACCTCAGACCAGGCCCTGATCCCCTCACCTTCTGTGAAGATCGGCCCCGGTGACTCAGCCCGGTCTCACAGCGCCGATGAATTTATTTATCTGGAAGAGATCCGGGAAGGAATCCATTGTTATATATCCCTACTTGACAAAATCATCAGTTAAATGCCGGACCAGCCAGCTATAGATTATTTACCCATGCTGGAAAACCAGCGGGTGCGCCTCCAGCCGCTGGGCATGGGTGATCTGGATGAGTTGGAAGCTATTGCCCTTGAACCCTCCCTCTGGAAACTAAGTCTGAGCTCCATTTCCAGCCGCCGGGACCTGGAAGCGTATATCCAGCTGGCCATCCGCGAACGGGAAACGGGAAGGTCCATTCCCTTTGTTATCCTCGACAGGCAGGACAACCGCAAGGCCGGATCCACCCGTTTTATGGATATTTCCCTGGCGCATAAACGACTGGAGATCGGTTCGACCTGGATCGGGGAAAAATACCAGCGAACCGGACTCAACCGGTGGATGAAGCTGGCCATGCTGGATCATGCCTTTGATGTGCTGGGCCTGAACCGGGTAGACCTGAAAACCGATGCACTGAACGAAAGATCAAGGAATGCCATGCTGGGCATCGGGGCTACCCAGGAAGGTATCTTCCGGCGGCATATGATCACGGCTGCCGGCAGGGTGAGGGATACCGTGTATTTCAGCATTATCAGGGAAGAATGGCCCCTGGTCAGGAGTAAGCTATTGCATAAAATGAATTAAATTGATCTTCGGATGAAACTCTGGCAAAAAAATAAAGATGTATTCGCAGCGGTATCCGCCTTTACGGTAGGCAGGGACCGGGAACTGGATCTTTATCTGGCTTCAGCCGATGTGCTGGGATCGCTGGCCCATATCCGGATGCTGGAATCCATCGGGTTGCTGACCCGGGATGAATGGACTGCCTTGTCCGCCGAGTTGAAGGTCCTCTACCGGGATATTGAAGCCGGTCAATTTATCCTTGATCCGGAAGCCGAAGATATCCACTCCCATATAGAAATCCATCTCACTCGGGTGCTGGGGGATACCGGAAAAAAAATCCATAGCGGTCGTTCACGCAATGACCAGGTCCTGGTGGATATCCGGCTCTTTCTGCGGGACCGGCTCCGGGAGCTGGCCGGAAGAACCCGGCAATTTTTCGGGCTGCTGATTAGCTTAAGTGAAAAATACAAAGACCATCTCTACCCGGGATACACCCATCTCCAACTGGCCATGCCCTCCTCCTTCGGCCTTTGGTTCGGCGCATATGCAGAAAGTCTGGTGGATGACCTGATCCTGTTACAGGGAATATACCGGATCGTAAACAAGAATCCTTTAGGTTCTGCAGCTGGTTACGGATCCTCCTTTCCCCTGGACAGGTCCTTAACCACTTCACTGCTGGGGTTTGATGAACTTAACTATAATGTGGTCTATGCCCAGATGGGCCGGGGAAAAACAGAAAAGCTGGTGGCTCAGGGACTGGCTGGTATTTCAGCCACCCTGGCCAGGATGGCCATGGATATGTGCCTGTATATGAATCCGGGATTCGGGTTCGTCTCTTTTCCCGATGAGCTGACCACCGGTTCCTCCATCATGCCCCATAAAAAAAACCCGGATGTGTTTGAAATGATCCGGGCCTATGGAAACAGGATGCAGGCTTTGCCCGGTGAAATATCATTGATAACGGCCAATCTCCCTTCCGGATATCACCGGGACCTTCAGTTGCTGAAAGAGCATCTTTTCCCTGCTTTTGGAAACCTGACACAATGCCTGGATATGGCAACCCTGATGCTGGAACATATCCGGATCGGGGAGCATATCCTTTCCGATGACCGCTATAAATACCTGTTCAGCGTGGAAGAGGTGAACAGGCTGGTGCTGGAAGGCATGCCTTTCCGGGATGCTTACCGGAAAGTAGGTATGGATATCGAAAAAGGGGAATTTGAGCCATCCCGGGAAATCCATCACAGCCATGCAGGTAGCATGGGCAACCTTTGCAATGAGGAAATTAGCCGGATGATGGATCAGGTTTGGAACTCCTTTGGATTCGAACGCAGTACGGAAGCCATTAAAAAACTCACGGACTAAGGACTTCCCTAGGCTTGGATTACCTTAAATCACCTGATTTGACCTAGTATTTATCCGGCTGTAAACTGCTTCCCGCCTTATTCATCCAGGCCAGACTTTTTGCCCTTGGGCTGGTGTTTGAGTACTTTAGCTTCACTATAAAAGATGATCTCTTCCGCAATGTTTTTAGCCTGATCCCCTACCCTTTCCAGTTTCCGGATGATGGAATAAATGTACAGGGCCTGCCCGGTCAGGTTCTTATCAAGATTGCTGGCGATATACTCGGTAATGATTGCGGTGGAATTATCATTGATCTCATCAAGCAGGTCATCCTTCTTAAAGGTTTTCCGGGCAATCAGGGTATCTTCCTTATCAAAGGCATGCATCACGTCGGAGATCATGATATTCGCCTGATCGAACATCTCCACTACCCGGGTGATCTCCAGCAGTTTCCGGTCAAAATGAGCGGGAAGGTCCACCACGGACTGAGCAATCGTTTCCGCATTGTCCCCCGTCCTTTCCAGATTCATATTGATCTTCAGCACCGCCAACAGGAATCGGAGATCAACCGCCACCGGAGTGAACAGGGCAAAGATATCTTCGCAATCCCGGTCAATCTTCAGTTCAAAGGCATTCACCCTTTTTTCGGACAGGATGACTTCCCTGGCCAGGTCCTTATCGATATTCACCAGGGAAGTCCGGGACTTATGCAGCTGCTTGAGGACCAGGGCCCACATTTTAATGGATTCAGCCTTCAGCTTATGCAACTCGTTGTCCAGGTGGGTGAGTTTGTTTTTAGGTTGTATCATGGCAATATTATTTTTTGCATCCGGTCATTAGCCGAAATGCCCGGTGATATAGTTCTGAGTCTTTTCATTTTTCGGATTGGTGAATATCACTTTGGTGTCATCTTGCTCGATCAGCTCACCCAGAAAGAAAAAAGCAGTCCGGTCGCTCACCCGTGCAGCCTGTTGCATATTATGGGTGACGATCAGTATCGTGTACTCGGATTTAAGTTCATAAACCAGCTCTTCCACTTTGGCGGTGGAAATAGGATCCAGGGCGGAGGTGGGTTCGTCCAAAAGCAGGATCTCGGGGTTCATAGCCAGTGCCCGGGCAATGCAGAGTCGCTGCTGCTGGCCTCCGGACAGAAAGGTACCCCGTTTATGCAAGGTGCTTTTTACTTCTAACCATAGGGCAGCCCTTTTGAGGGTGGATTCCACGATTTCATCCTTTTGAGCCTTGGTGAGGCGGATGTGGTTCAGGAGGTATCCGGAAATCACATTGTCATAAATGCTCATGGTCGGAAAAGGGTTGGGGCGCTGAAATACCATGCCTACCTTTCTGCGGAGCAGCACCGGGTTCATTTTATAAATATCCTCCCCGTACAGCTTCAGGCTACCGCTTACTGTGGCCCCTGCCGTCAATTCATGCATCCGGTTAATGCAGCGGATGAACGTGGTTTTACCGCATCCTGAGGGGCCCATGACAGCCCAGACCTGGTGTTTCCTGATTTCCAAACGGATGTTCTTCAGGATCTGGTTCTGGCCGAAATAAGCATTAAAATCCTCTGCCTTTAAAACGGTGTTCTCCATTTTCTTTCCACTAGTTTGGTGATGAGGTTCAGTACCAGGATCATGATGATCAAAATCAGGGAAGCGCCCCAGGCCAGTTTGTGCCCTTCTGTGTAGGGGCTGGTCGCATATTTGAATATGATCAACGGAAGACTGCTGGTCGGTTTGAAAATATTGGTATTCATCCAATGATTCCCAAAGGCAGTGAAGAGCAGTGGTGCTGTTTCGCCCACCACCCTGGCAATGCTCAGCAGGACCCCATTCATAATGCCACTCATGCCGCTGGGCACAATAACCCGCAGCACCGTGGTGTAATAAGGGACTCCCAGGGCCAAGGAAGACTCCTTGAGTGCCTCCGGGATCAACTTTAAGGTTTCTTCCGTGGATTTGATGATGGCAGGAAGCATCATCAGTCCCAGGGCTATGCTGCCGGAAAAAGAAGAAGGTCCCCCCATTGGCACGACTACCCATTCATAAATAATGATTCCGATCACAATGGATGGGATTCCCTGCAGTACATCCACTGCAAGCCGGCAATTATAGGCAATTCTGCCCTTGGGGGTTTCACTCAAGTAGATGCCGATCAGGATGCCAACAGGTATGGCCAGCACAGCAGCCACCCCGATTAGCATCAGGGTACCTACGATAGCATTGCTGATCCCTCCACCGGTTTCGCCGACAGGTTTCGGCAGGCTCACCAGAAAATGCCAGTTGATCGCTGATATCCCCTTTTTAAAAATATAAAAGAGGATCAGCAGGAGGGGCAGGGTGGAGATCAGGGACAACAGAATCACCACCAACCTGAACAGCCGGCTTTTCAATCCACGCACCTGGACTTGTCTGTCCAGACCTGAGATGATCGCTTTTCCTTCCGCTATATGACCGTCATTTCCCAATTTAATTTATTGAGCATCTGTGTATTCTTTTGATCTTTCATTCGAAAGTAAACCGCTTTATGACCTGTTTTCCGATGATATTGATAATGGTGGCCACGATAAACAGGAATAGCCCCATTTCAATCAGGGCTGCACTGTATATTCTACCCGTGGCCTCTGTGAATTCATTGGCGATGACACTGGCCATGGTATTGGCTGGCCCGAATAGTCCATGGGGAAGGGAATGGGTGTTGCCAATCAGCATGGTCACTGCCATAGTTTCCCCCAGTGCCCTGCCCAGGGCCAGCAGGATCCCGGCAAACAAGCCTGACCGGGTATAAGGTATGATGACATGGCGGATCACTTCATATCTGGTGGCCCCAAGGGAAAAAGCCGCTTCCTTAAGATGAAGGGGCACCATGGAAATAACCTGCCGGGACAATGAAACAGAAAAGGGCATGATCATGATGGCCAGAATAACCGATGAACTGAATACCCCTACCCCATAGGGAGCCACATTGAGCTTCATTTCCAATGACCTCACCATGGGAACCAGAACAAACAAACCCCAGAAACCATAGATCACCGAAGGAATCGCTGCCAGCAGGTCAATGATATTTTTAAAGATCCCCGCCACAAGGCCTTTACGGTAATATTCGCCCAGGAAAAGGGAAACAGCTATCGAGAAAGGGGCGGAAAGCAGGAGGGCCAGTAAAGAAGTCAGCAAGGTGCCGGCCAGGAAAGGCAGGCCCCCAAATTTATTGGAAACCGGGTCCCAGGTTTTGCCATAGATGAACGAGATACCCAATGCCCGGATGGAAGGGAGGGATCCGACCAGCAGGGTAAGGAATATCGCTAAAAGGATGACAATGGCGATCACTGCCGACAAGGTCAGGGAATACTTGAAAATCCTCTCCCTGATCCGGATACCCATAGCTGATGGGTTCGCCGTAGTGAGCATAGGTAATACGGTTAATTCAGTATGTGCAATAAAACAGGAAGCATGCCTTCTTCAAAGGTATGCTTCCTGTCCTGAATTTTTGAGACCTCCTAAAGCAGGGGCTTATTGTTATAGGTAATACCTTTAAGAATGTCCAGGGATTTTTGCACCACAGCGTCAGGCAGCTTGGCATATTCCAGGGCTTCCGAATATTGCTGCCCTCCCTGGATGATCCAGGCCACCAGGTCAATGGTTGCCTTTGCCTGAGCCTCGGTCCGGCTGCCAAAAGACTGGTTCTTATATAAAAGGATATAGCTGAAACTGCAGATGGGGTAACCCTGCGGGGCATCCGTATTGGTGATAGATACCCGCATGTCAGCCGGCATATCGCTAATATTAGCGGCTGCACTGGTGGAAGCCAGGGTAGGGCCTATGAAATTACCTGATTTATTCATGAGCAGGGCTGCTGGCATATTGTTCTGTAACGCATAGGCCAGTTCCACATAACCCAGGGCCCCGGGAGTTTCCTTAATCAGTCCGCTCACCCCTTCGCTTCCTTTTCCGCCAAGCCCTACCGGCCAGTCCAGGGCCTTGCCTGTGCCGGGCTTGACCTTCCATACCGGGCTCACTTTCGACAGGTAATCGGAAAATATATACGTAGTTCCGCTTCCATCTGAGCGGTGGATCACGGATATCTGGAGGTCCGGCAGTTTAACGCCGGGATTCAGGGCCGTGATGCGCTTATCATTCCACCGGTTGATCTTGCCCAGGTATATCCCGGCCAGGATATCGCCGTTGAACTTCAGGATAGGATTGCCAGGCAGGTTATACGTAATAACTACCGCGCCCAGACAGTCCGGAATATGGACAATGGCTCCGGGAGCCCTGCTCAGCTCCTTATCACTCATCGGGGCATCGGAAGCTCCGAAATCGACAGTTTTGTTATCGAGCTGCTGGATTCCGCCACCTGAGCCAATGGACTGGTAATTGACCTTTACCCCTGTTTGTTTGTTATAGACATCGAACATTTTGGAGAACAGGGGATACACGAAGGTGGATCCTGCGCCAAGGATACTTTTACTTCCACTGGAAGATGTAGTTGAAGATGAATCCTGGGCTGATTGCTGGGAAGTTGATCCGTTATGGCAGGCGCTGAAACCCATCCCGACGGCCAATACCGCAGCAAGCCGTACCGCGTTTCTGAAGTGTTTTTTTTCGAGCATATGATGTTTTTTAGCAGATTAAAAATAGTGACCTATGAATCTTTGTACAGTTGATTATTTGCCATAAATGTAAAAAAAGGTTATCCGGTAAACCAGGTCATAATCCGTATTGACCGCTGTCGTCTGGCTCACATACCGGTTATACCAGATATTGGGCATGAAATGCACATTCCGGTTCGGGGTAAAATCCAGGCCTGCCAGGATGAAACGTTCCCGGTTGTTGGGTTCATAAGTTGAAGTCAGTCCCTTATAGCTGGTATATACCGTATTGGCATAATGGATATCCGGATTGTAGTTGTCCATCCTGGCGAAGAAGTGTAGCCTTTTCTTGATAATGGTCCCATGGATGTAAATGGAAAGCGCCTCTGCCAAAGCACTGGTGGTATCCAGGAAAGGGCCGGTAATTCCGACGACATCCTGTTGACCGTTATTGATGAAGGCTTCGACGCCAACAGTGAGATTAGGGGTATTGTAAGCGGCGAACCCCTTGATCATGTTGCGGGAATGGTGGAACCCCGGTGTCCAGTTCAGGCGTTCATAGTCTGCATATAAATCAAAGATCAGGCGCTGATCAAAAAACTTGGCATATACATCCCCGTAAAACCATTTGAAATTATCGGTTTCCGGTTTGGCACTGGATCCGTTACCCACCATCAGGTCATACCCGAAATTTCCCTTTGCAGGATCAAACTTACCCTGCAGGGTTGCCCCTAAATCAAAGGATGGGGTCCTGCGGATATCGGAAACCGTCCTTTCCACGCTGCGGTATCCCCAGATGACTTCGGACAGCAGCGGGTAGGCCGGAGTGGCCATTTCCCCGACCACCAGGTCGGTGCCCTTCCAGATATTACGCCAGCGGATATCGGCGTTTTTGATGTAAAAGGTAAATTTTCCATTAACCAGTTGATCGCCACCGGGAAAATCATCCTCGGCGGCCAGCAGAAATTCAGCGGCAAACCGCGGTGAAATGTTATAATTATACCCCAGGTAGATCCGGCGGAACTGGAAGGCGGTGCGACCGGCGGGTACACCGGAATATTGGTTAGCTCCACCCCGGTTCAGTGAATCGGCATGTGCCTTATAGGAAAAATCCCCGAAGGCATATCCCCATAGCTGACCGCCTGGTTTGAACGTGGTATCCATTAGCAGGCTATGGCTCGGGACCTTGTGGGAAGGCAATAGCGTTTCCGGCCAGGAAATACCAGTCCCCCCAGCAGCATACGCGGTGTTTTGTCCTTTGGATGGCATGGTTGTTCCCAGCGTAAAGGCGGCAATCAGTCCAATCAGATTCCCGTTGAAGCAGGAGAGTCGTTTTTTTCTCATTAAAGTTGCAGGTTTACAGGTTAAGCGATTGTGATCTGCATTTTATCTAAAGGTTAATTTTTATTAACCCGGGGCAAAAGTGTTATCTAATTGTTATTTTAATATTACCCGAACATTAACTTAATGTTAAGGAAATAGACTTTCAGTCAACCTAAGCAGATTGAAGGCTTTTATTTTATTTTTAAATAAATGACTGTGAATGACTTGTATCAGAATAGGAAATCCACCCCGGTGAGGTAATTGATCCCTGCCTGTGGGAAGTAACTATTGTCCGTGAATGGCTGGCCTCCGGAAACATAAGTATAGGTATAGCCATTGTTCGCATATTTTACGCTGAACAGGTTATTGACCAGTAAAGTGAATTGTACCGCGTTGATCCATCCCGGATGCCAGGAATAACTGATCCGCATTCCGTTCAAAAAATAAGCATCCAGGCTCCGTCCCGGATTGGACGTATTGTCCATAAACTGTTTTCCCACATATTTGCTCATCCAGGCTATTTCCAGGTTCCGGACCGGGTTAGCGGTCAATGTAGCCGCTCCGATCAGTCCGGGGGAAAAGGAAATATCCGTCGTCCCGTGGTATATGGAATCCTGCTTGCCGGAATCGTAATTGTCGATGTATTCCGTAAAACGAAGGATTTTATTGGAACTGATGGTCAGGTTGGCAGACAGCTGGAAAATCCGGGCAAACTTCATTTCCCCGGACAATTCCAAACCCATCCGGTAACTGTATGGGGTATTGGTGCGGGTATAGGCCCCTACATCATTGATCTTACCGGTAAGTACCAGCTGATTGATGTAATACATATAATAAAAGCCTCCGTGAAATGCGTACCGGGAAGTTTTACGGTCAAATCCGGCCTCCAGGTCCTCCAGCGTCTCAGGTTTTGGTGTCTGGGTCTCATTGGCTTCATAATCATCCCGGTTAGGTTCCTTGTGGGCTACTGCAAATGATACATAATAATCTTCCCCCGGACGGGGGTTGACCAGGATACCCGCCTTGGGATCGAAGAAATTATACCAGTTTCGCTGTAATAAGGTAGGATTGTCGTCAAAACCATTAATATGATAAGCCACATTCCTCCATTGCATATCCACATAACCATGGAAATAACTGGCAAAAGTCTGCTGTCCCCTCCAGTAAAGGTTCAATTCATTTTTGTCTGCAAAATCGTAGTACCAGCGGTACATCGGCGGGAACCCACCATCCCGGGCCCAGTTCACAAACCCGTAATGCCAGCCCAGGTACTGGTTCCAGCCTCCCCCCAGGCTCCAGGATGAACCCTTGTTGGAATGATTCAGGGAAAATATAGTCCCATAATAATAATTACTCAGCCAGAGCTGCTGGGTGAGATCTGTAGTTGCCAGCGTATCGGTACCGAACACCGGGGGCTGCACCCCGTATGCCGAATAAGATTGGGCTGCCAGAAATTCCTCATAATAACCAAAGCCCCTGGTGAGAAAAAAGGCGGTATTGAAATTAAGGTTATGGCTGACCTGGTGATCGATGAATAACTGGTAATAGTCCTGTTCATAATTATCCGTCTGGTTAGGATAATAGCTGCCATCCGGTTCCAGGCCCAGTCCATTATAGGTGGGATTGGTCTTCAGGGAATCCTGGGGTACCCCGTTCCAGGCCTGATATGTTTTTTCTTTCCCGGTGAAGATGTTCAACCGGATTGATGTGGAAGGAGTAAAATAAGCTGCAGACAGATAGCCGGATTCCAGGTTGGAACTGGCCCGGTCAATATACCCGTCCGAGGTGATTTTCGAAGCCCGGGCATCCAGCGTGAAATGACCTCCCAGCAGACCTGTGCCTGCCTGGATAGTATGCTTCCAGGTATTGAAGGATCCATAGGAATTGCTGACTTCTCCGTATGCTGAGTCATGGTAATCGTCGGTGCTGACATTGATCGTGGCTCCGAATGCACCCGCCCCGTTTGTGGAACCGCCCACTCCACGCTGTATCTGGATGCTGCCTGTGGAAGAAGCCAGATCAGGGATATCGACCCAGTATACTCCCTGGTCTTCCGCATCGTTGACCGGAATACCATTGATGGTCACATTGATCCGGGTCTCATCTGTTCCCCGGATATGAATTCCGGTATACCCTACTCCGGCACCGGCATCCGAGTTAACCACTACGGATGGGCTTTGGTCCAGCAGATAAGGCAGATCCTGGCCCAGGTTGATTTTTTGCAATTCTTTTCCGGAAACCTCCGTGGTGGTAAATGGGGCATCCTTTCCCACTCTTGAACTGGTGATCTCCACGGGTTGGACAAACAGTCCTCGGTTTTCCAGCAGAATCCGGTAATTGTTCACGCTGCTGTCAACCCTGATCCGGGAAATAAAGTGCTGGTATCCGAGATAACTTACTTCCAGGTGATAATTACCGGCCTTCAGGCCGCTGATAAAAAAATGACCCTCTTTACCTGTAGTCTGGCCTTTTAGCACTGGACCCTGCAGGGTGATGGATGCCCCTGAAACCGAATGACCTGTTGACTGGTCCCTGACGATCCCTGTGAAACTGTATTGTGCATCAGCCTTTAAGGTCACTAAGGCAAGTAACAAGAGTAGCCCTTTTTTCATCAGAAACTATTTTACCCCGGAATGAACCTGCTTATTCAAGCAATGCATGACATGCACCACCGGTCAGGCTGTTGCCGTTAACTGACAAAAACAGGTAAGGGATTGTGCTCTTACCTTTCCTAACCAGCATTACCTGGTCCAGGTTCAACGGGTATGATCTCAGCCTGACAGTAAGGCACCCCGAGGGAAAAACCGAAGCGGATTAATTAAATTAAAACCATTTATCCGCAGACTTGTTTCGGTTCTCCACACAAATATATACAGTAAAATGCTGGAAAATCAAAAAAATAAGGTAACTGCATTGGTTTATTCTTTGCCAATTTCTCCTCAATCCCTTCCTATATCCCTGGTAAAAATCCAAACTATTAAATCTTAATGCCCCGCCCATTTTATATTCCCAAAAGCCCAGTTCAGGAATTGGGGCATGACCAGGCTCCAGGTTTGCTGGTTGTGTTTTCCCCCAGGCACCTCCACATATTTAAGTGCCCTCGTGGGATAACCTTTGCTTTTCAGTGCTGAAATCAGGTCCCGGGTATCCTCGATTGCATCAATGATGCCATTATGGTTTCGGTCCGAAGTTTCATCGGCTGTTCCTGCTTCAAACCAGAAACGTTGGCCTCTGTTCATCCGGCTATGATTGACCAGGGCTTCCATGATCCGGTCACTGTCATTATAATGGGGCCCCAAAGCTACTGACCGCCACCACAGCGATCCTGAAAATACACCCGCTCCTTCAAAAAGCATCGGATGCTCCCAGGCGATATCCATGGCGGAAAGCCCTCCGAGGGACCATCCGGCTATAAAACTGGTGGAAAAAAGCACCCAATACCTTCGTAGTACTGTGGGTAAGAGTTCCTTCCTGATAAATTGCGAATATTGACAAGCCCGCGCACCCCTTTCCATATAATCCGGGTGTCCGCAGACCCCATATTCCTGCAACCGGTTCCCGGCATCCACGGCAACTACCAGGATTGGAGGAATAGCTTTGCCGTCTACCAGGCTGTCCAGAATGATCCTGAACCTGAGCGACCGGAGATCCTGTCCGTCGTTCAGGACTAAAAGCGGATAACGCCCCTTATGGATCAGCGGAACAGGCACCAGCACCCTGATCAAGACCATCCGGTTCAGGAAACCGGAACGGAAAGAAAAAGTATCCATCCTGGATTGGCCGGCAGCACAAACACTCATCATTAAAACCGGAAACAGGATTTTCCATGCCCTGCAGCAGCGATATTGTCTGTTCAAAGTACCTGCATTTGGTCTGGGAACGGTAACTTTGAATAATATTCTGTTCATTTGCCAAAATCAAGATGCCCTTTTTCCGACGTTTCCTGAAACAACTGGCTAAAGGTACCTCCTACTGGCGGGAAATTCTTTCGCTGTTTTTCATCTGCATAGGTTTCTATTTCTTTCGCAGGGAGCGGATGGAAATACAGCAGGTTTCAGGTGTCCTTTCCCATATCAGCTCCTGGTGGATCCTTTCCGGGACTGCCCTGGCCATCTTATACATCCTGCTACAGTCATTGATGTATGTCACCAGCTTTGCTGCAGTCGGGGCCAGGATCACCCTGGCCGGTGCGGTGGAAATTTACCTGAAACGGAACCTGATCGGCATATTCCTGCCTGCCGGTGGGGTCACTTCCCAGACTTTTTTTAAATCCATTGCGGAAAAACAACAGATATCCAACACCAAGATCAACCTGGCCTCCTATATTTTCCTCGTGCTGGGCATCATGTCAGTGCTGGTGGTGGGCATCCCTGTGATCTTGTACCTGGTGATATCCCGGGGGGTGTTAGGCAAAGAATTCTTCTCCCTGATCGCCCTGGTCCTGTTGGTCCTGATGATCTGCTGGATCAGCTGGTCAGTTTACCATAAGGGAAAAGTATATGGGTGGCTGACCAGGATCGCTCCCCAGCTTGAACTGATTCTCCAGGAAATGTTTTCGGAGAAGATCTCCGCCGGACTTGTGCTGGCCACCTTGCTTATTTCTGTGGCTGTGGAACTGGTTGGCATTTCCCAGCTGTACATTGCCATTCGCGCCATTTCTCCCGAAGTATCCCTGCAGGCAGCATTTGTAGGCTATACCATCGCTACCATTTTTCTCATCACTTCCCCTTTTCTCAAGGGAATCGGCGCTATCGAGGTATCCCTGGTTTACGTGCTGACCCTATATGGTTACGGAACTGCAGCCGCAGCGTCAATCACCCTGTTATACCGGTTTTCCAATTTCTGGCTGGTCGTGCTGGCCGGGCTGGTGAGTTTCCTGGTTAACCGGGGCAATCTTGTGCTCAGGATATTCCCTGCCTTTCTGATCTTCATCCTTGGGTTTGTCAACCTGGTCTCCGGGCTTACTCCTGCCATACACTGGCGGATCAGCCTGATCGAATCCTTTCTGCCGGTTTCCACCATTCATGCCTCCAAAGACCTGGTGGTGGTAGCAGGCTTGGTGCTGATCGTCACTTCGGCCTTCCTGCTGAGGGGGCTGCGTACGGCCTGGATCATTGCCCTGGCAGTATCCCTGATTTCCGTGGTGGCTCATATCACCAAGTCCGTCGATTACGAGGAAGCTGTTTTTGCCGCCGTGGTTGTCCTGATCCTGGCTGCAACCCGGGCACAGTACCGGATAAAAAGCAATCCCCGGCTGGTCAATGTAGGGGTGCGGGTAGCCCTCCTTGTCCTGGTCACCTGCATTGCTTTTGGGATAACCGGATTTTATTTCCTGAACAAACGGCAATTTGGGGTCAACCTGAATTTATTCCAGTCCCTGAAATATACCTTGCAGAATTTTATCTTGTTGAATACTGATCTGGTGCCCCATACCCATTACGCCAGGGAATTTTTAAAACTGATCAACATGATGGGGATTGGGTCCCTTGGTTTTCTTTTTTATACCGCCATCCGTCCCTTTGTTTTCCGGGCGGAAGAAAACCAGGATGAACTGGTCAGGGCAAAGCAACTGGTGAAAGACTATGGCAGTTCATCCATTGACTATTTCAAAACCTATCCGGACAAGCTGATCTTTTTTAATTCGGGCCAGGAAGGCTTTATCAGTTATAAGGTAGCCGGAGATTTTGCGATTGTTCTGGGGATGCCTGTTTGCCCGGATGATGACGATAAGCGAAAATCCCTCATGACTGAATTCGAGATTTTCTGTACAGAACAAGGGCTGAAACCTGCCTATTACCGGGTGGATGAAAAATACCTATCCCTTTTCGCAGGCAAGAAAAATCATGCCCTGCTGATCGGTCAGGAAGCCATAGTGGATGTGCCAGCATTCTCATTGGAAGGGAAACAGCGGACTAACCTGCGGTATTCCCGCAATAACCTGCAGAAAAAAGGTTACCGGGTAAGCATTCATGAACCGCCGGTGAGTGCTGCCCTGTTGCAACAACTAAAGGCTGTTTCGGAAGAATGGCTGGGAAAATATGATAACGAAGAATTGGGTTTTTCCCAGGGCATATTCCTGGAAGGAGAACTCCGTCAGCATACAGTGATGGTGCTGGAAGCTCCTGACGGGAGGATGGAGGCTTTTTTGGACCTGATTCCGGATTTCAAACCTTCCGAAGTAAGGTATGACCTGATCCGCAGGCTTGGAGATGCTCCTCACGGATCCATGGATGTATTGATCGTGGAACTTATCCAGTATTGCCAAAATAAGGGAATCAGGTGGCTCAATTTGGGGTTGGCCCCCATGTCAGGTATCGAATCTCCCCGGGATTTCCGGGAACGGTCCATTAAATTTGCCTATGAACGGATCAAAAGGTTCAGCCATTACCGGGGCCTGAGATCTTTCAAGGAAAAATTTGATCCGGAGTGGGAAAATAAATACCTGTTATACGCCCACCATTTTGACCTGCTCCTCTTTCCACCGGCTTTAGCTCACGTCATGAAAAACACATGAGACCCATTCCTGATTTACCCGTTATCATTAAACGGATGGTTTATTTCCTGCTTTGGATGAGCTGTATTCCTGATTGCCCGGCCATGGCCCTTCCCGGTATGGTTAAGGGCGTGCAACAGCCAGCAGGGCCGGGCAATCTACCGATCATAGTGACTCCATCCTTGGTTAATCCCAGTATGCCCATGGTCCTATTGCTGACCGGTGACGGTGGTTACAGAGGACTGGAGCAAAATTTGGCAGCTTCCTTTGCCCGCCAGGGTTCCCCTGTCGTTGCACTTAATTCACTCCATTATTTCTGGAATAAAAAAACGCCCGCAAATACCACGGCAGCGGTCAGCGTCCTGCTGGATTATTATCTGAAACGCTGGCATCGGGAAAACCTGGTCCTGGTAGGCTATTCCTTCGGTGCTGATGTACTTCCCTTTATCGTAAACCGCCTGGATGAAGAATTGCGTTCCAGGATTAGCCTGATCGTGCTGATGTCCCCGGGTCCCAGTGTGGATTTCGAAATCCATATCTCCCAGATGCTGGAAAACCGGGGGAACTGGGAATATCCTGTTCCTCCCGAGATCAATCAAATCCGGGGGAAACCCCTGCTTTGCATTTTCGGGAAAAAAGAAAAGGAATATCCCATGAATGAACTTCCCCGGTCCGATACCCGGGTCATTTACCTGGACGGGGGTCATCATTACGGACCCAATAAGCAGGATATTGCCCGACTGATCCTGGATGACCTTCCGGCGGGGTTACCCCAAAAACCATCCCCGGAAAGATTCCCGCATTCCGGGAACCGGTGAAGAGATGAACTCATTTTCAAAGTGTTTCCAGGGCATTCCTGATCAGGGAATAAGCGTCGTCCCATCTTCGATGGAAGTGACATAAATTTCCGATGGTCGGGAAAACCGTTTCTGATACTTGGAGCTGATCTCCAGGCTGAATTCCAGAACGGCTTCCTCCCGGACTATGCTGATCACACATCCCCCGAACCCGCCTCCCATCATCCGGGCTCCTGTAACCCCCGGATACCCAGCAGCCAGTTCGACCAGAAAATCCAGTTCCGGGCAGCTGACTTCATACTTCCGGCTAAGCCCCCAGTGCGATTCATACATGAGTTTCCCAAAATCATCCAGGTTCCCTTCTTTGAGCAGGCTACAGGACCGCAGTACCCGGCAGTTTTCCTCTACCACATATTGGCATCGTTGCAGGATAAGGGGGGGTAATATATCTTTCTGGTCCTGCAGATCACTGGCCCGGACATCCCGGAGCGTTTTGATTTGCGGAAAAAATGGCCTGAGCAGTTCCACTCCCTCCTCACATTGCTTTCGCCTGATATTGTACTGGGAACTCGCCAGGGAGTGGTTCACCAGGGTATTGCACAGCAGGATCCGGTATTCCGGAAAGTCAAAGGGAATATATTCATGCTCCAGGCTACGGCAATCCAACCGGACCAACCGGCCTTTTTTTCCGTACAGGCTGGCAAATTGATCCATGATCCCGCATTGCACACCCACATATTCATGCTCTGCCAGCTGACCCAATTTGGCTAATTCCAGTTTGTCCACGCCAAACCCGAAAATATGATCCAGTGAAAAAGCCAAACCACATTCCAGGGATGCAGAAGAGGATAACCCTGCCCCGATGGGAATATTTCCGCCCAAAACGCAGTCAAATCCGCTGACCGGGTACCCACGCACCTGAAACTGGGCCACCACCCCCAGCAAATAGTTAGCCCATCCGGTGGAAGGAGCCAGATTATCCAGATTAAAGACCTGGGTCTGGTCAAAGGCATCCGCGTGCAGGCGAATGAGTTTTAACCCATTTGGAGCGACTGCAAAATAGGTACAGAGGTCAATGGCTGCCGGGAGTACAAAACCTTCATTATAGTCCGTATGTTCACCAATCAGGTTTACCCTGCCCGGGGAAGCAACCAGGATAGGTTTACCGGAAAACAGATTGATGAACTTGTTACGTATATGTTTAATCATCAGTGGTGGATAAATACCGGAATAATTTAGCAGGTCTATTCCTCCGCAAAGTAAAACTGATTTTCAAATTTAGGCCAGTTGGCGATATTATCGGAACAATATCGGACAACCTACTGCAAAACAGGTAAAAATTTGAATAAATCATAATTTTTTATGTCTACTTTAGCCCATTGCATCAACCACAACTGCAGTTCACTGAAAAACATTTCTTATGGCTGAAAAGCGTTCCGGTGGCCTACAACCCACCTTCTTTGTCCTTGTCACCGTATTTTTTTTCTGGGGTTTCCTGGCAGCTTCCAATGGGGTGTTCATCCCTTTTTGTAAATCCCATTTCAACCTGACCCAGCTTCAGTCCCAGCTGATTGATTTTGCCTTTTACAGCGCTTATTTCATTGGGTCACTGATCCTGTACCTGTTTTCTGCCGCCAGGAAGGTGGATATACTAAACCGGATCGGATATAAAAAGGGTATCATTTACGGCTTACTGATTTCCGTATTGGGTGCCCTGGTCATGATCCCCTGTATCAACAAACAGATCGTGGTGCCTATTAATTCAACAGCAGACAAGATCAGCCAACTGCAGCTGAATCAGGAAATCCAGACTACCGACCATCAGATCCATATAGTCCGGAGCAAAAAGGAATACAACCTGGAAGTCAGCTTCGGGGACCAGGCATCCCAGTATACCGGGAATACGGATATCCTGCACCTGATGGATAGCCAATCCTTCCAGACTGACAACCATCTAAAACTTTATAAGGCTTCTTTTCCCCAGGGCCGCCTGAATACCTTGCTGGGTATTCTGCAGCAAAAGTTCAATCAAACCGTCACCTTTGGTTATTTTGGATTGATCCTGATGGCCATGTTTCTGGTTGCCCTGGGGTTCTCCCTGCAGCAAACTGCAGCCCAGCCGTTCGCAGTGGCCCTCGGTGACCCGGCCACAGGTGCCCACCGGCTCAACCTGGCCGGCGGGGTGAACTCTTTCGGCACCACTATCGGCCCCCTGATCATCAGCTGGCTCCTATTCGGCAATGCCGGCTCTTCGGCCAGCAATGCCAATATCAGTTCGGTAAATAAAATGTACCTGCTGATCGCCGCCCTGTTCCTGGCAGTGGCTATATTATTCTGGATAGCCAAAATGCCTGAAGTAACCAGTCATGAAGAGTTTGAAAAGACCAGGAAAGCCACTGCATCCATGAATATGATCACCGCTATTTTCCTGCTCATCGTAGGGGGGATATTATTTAATTTCAGGCTTCCCTTGTTCATCGTGGGCATCATCGGCATCCTGGTCGTTTTATTTTATTCCAATAATGCAGCCAAATCCAACCCGGAGGGCTGGGGGGCTATGCGGTATCCCCAGCTGGTGCTGGGCATGATCGGTATTTTTGTGTATGTGGGTGTGGAAGTGACCATACAGAGCAATATGGGTACCTTGCTGGAACATCCGGGATTTCTGACTATCGCCGGGCTGGATGCTTCCCAGATTAGTCCCTATATCTCTCTTTACTGGGGAGGCCTGATGATCGGCCGCTGGACCGGCGGGATCACGGCATTCAACCTGTCCCGGACTACCCGAAAGGTGCTGATGGTGATCATTCCTTTTATAGCTTATGGGGTGATCCTGCTGGTCAACATGCTCAAGCATAACAATATTCCGGAACTCCTGCCTTTCATTCCCTGCATTTTCATTCAGATGGCAGGATTTTTCTGGGGTCAGGAAAAACCATCAAAGACCCTGATGATATTCGGGTTTTTAGGGATTGCTGCGATGTCCCTGGGTGTATTGTTCCACGGGGTGTTCGGAGCTTTTGCCCTGATCAGCGGCGGCCTGTTTTGTTCCGTCATGTGGCCCAGCATATTTGCGCTGGCTATCACCGGACTTGGAAAATATACCAGCCAGGGATCGGCTTTTT
Organism: Chitinophagaceae bacterium; assembly: GCA_035533815.1. Taxonomy (GTDB): domain Bacteria; phylum Bacteroidota; class Bacteroidia; order Chitinophagales; family Chitinophagaceae; genus JANWKA01. The sequence goes on along the minus strand of DATLTB010000058.1, from coordinate 2,789 downwards.
TGATCATGATGATACTCGGTGGTGCCCTGATTCCCCCCTTGCAGGGTGGACTGGCCGATATCCCCCGGATCGGTATTCAGCATTCCTATATCATACCCATCTTATGTTTTTCCTATCTGGCTTTCTTCGGTTACCGGGTAAAATCCATCTTAAAATCACAAGGCCTGGATTATGATTCAGCAATTAGCGGTGGGCATTGACATCGGTGGAACCAATACCGTATTCGGGGTAGTGGATCGCAGGGGCAACCTCCTTTTCGAGAACACGATGTCGACCCGGGGATTTGAAGATGTGACCCTCTTCGTGGATGCGCTGTATTCCCGCATTGCCCCCCTAATTGATCAGGTCGGTGGTGCTGAGCAGATCAAGGGTATGGGGATCGGTGCTCCTAATGGTAATTTTTATAACGGCACTATAGAATTTGCCCCCAACCTACCCTGGAAAGGAGTGATCCCATTATCCAATCTCATCAAGGAACGATTCGGTCTCCAGGCGGTGGTGACCAATGATGCCAATGCGGCTGCCATCGGTGAAATGACCTATGGTGCAGCCAAGGGGATGAAAGATTTTATCATGATCACGCTGGGCACCGGCCTGGGCAGCGGGATCGTGGCCAATGGTCAGCTGATATACGGACATGACGGATTTGCCGGTGAGCTGGGACATGTAATTGTGGAAGATGAGGGAAGGCTATGCGGGTGCGGGCGGTATGGCTGTCTGGAAACCTATGCTTCCGCCACCGGCATCCTGCGGACCATGGAAGACCTGCTGAAAAAGAAAAAGACCGACAGTCTGCTAAGGACGGTACCCCCCGGACAACTATCCGCCAAAACAATCTGCGACGCGGCAATTAAAGGTGATAAGCTGGCCCTGGAAGCTGTGGAATTCACAGCCAAAATACTCGGAAAAGCCCTGGCCAATGCCATAGCTTTCACCGCACCGGAAGCGATCATTCTCTTCGGGGGTCTGACAAAAGCCGGGGATCTGCTGCTTATCCCCACCCGAAAATATATGGACCGCCAGGTGTTGAAGATCTGGTCCGGGAAGGTCAAGCTGATGCAGAGCCAACTCAAGGAAAGCCATGCGGCTATCCTGGGTGCCAGCGCGCTGGTCTGGGAAATGAAAGATTGACAGCAATTCCAGGCTTAATATAAATATTTTTGTAATTTATCGTAATTCATGACCGATGCCCCATTCACCCAATTTTACACTACTGATTGAATGTTCAAATTACTGATATGCAAAATCGGAGAAAATTCCTGCAGACAGCTGCCTGGGGGACAGCGATACTTTCCATGAACAAATCCGTTCTGGCCCGGATCCCTTCCCCGGGGGTCAGTGCATCAGCCGGGCCTTTAGTGGTATCCACCTGGGATTTTGGGGTACCGGCCAATATTGCGGCCTGGAAAATCCTGAGTCAGGGAGGCCGCGCCCTGGATGCCGTGGAGGCGGGAGCCCGGGTTCCCGAAGCGGATCCGAATAACCAAAGCGTGGGATTGGGTGGCCTTCCGGACCGTGATGGTCATGTCACCCTGGATGCCTGCATTATGGACGAACATGGCAACGGAGGAGGGGTGGGATGCCTGGAACATATCGTGCATGCTGTTTCCGTGGCCCGGGCGGTGATGGAAAAAACCCCGCATGTACTGCTGGTGGGGGAAGGTGCCCTGCAGTTCGCCCTTTCCCAGGGATTCAAAAAAGAAAACCTGCTCACCCCAAAATCCAGAAAGGACTGGAAAAAATGGCTCAAAACTTCCCAATACCAACCCATAATCAATATTGAAAATAAACTGGGAGGCCGGGACACAGCTAATATGCCGGGGGGCAAACATAACCATGATACCATCGGTATCCTGGCCCTGGACAGCCGGGGTAACCTCTCCGGCGCCTGCACGACCAGTGGCCTGGCCTTCAAGATGCATGGCCGCGTGGGAGACTCCCCGATACTCGGCGATGGGCTTTATGTGGATAATGAGGTTGGTGCGGCTACCTCAACCGGACTGGGTGAAGCCAACATGAAAATTGTCGGAACGAGTGTAGTCGTGGAAATGATGCGTCAGGGACATTCTCCCGAAGAAGCTTGCAGGATCGCCATTGAGCGGGTGATCAAAAAATGGCCGGACTGGGCAAAACAAATCCAGCTGGGTTATCTAGCCGTCAACAGACACGGAGAGACCGGGGCCTGGTGCCTTCAGCGGGGATTCAACTACGCGGTTTACTCTAATGCCATTCCCAATAAACTTTTTGACTGCAAATCCTCTTTCGAGACTTCCATACAATGAGCTCCTGAAATGATTTAAATAAACACTACAGGAAAAAATCATTTCCGTTAAAAGGTCTGAAAGAATGCTTCTTTAGTTTATGTCTTCCCTGTTAGTTTCCCTTCTCCTGCCATGACTTGCCCAGCAGGATAGTTCTCTAATTGCCCCGAAATACCATTTGGGGGATACTTTTCGGTATAGTCTCAGGATAGATGAATGGAATAACGGTACTGACAATCCATCACGATGTCCGGTTGTGAACGGAAAGTAATGACTGACCAAAAGGCCCCCCCCCAGCGATGAGGTAAAATGGTTTTCTTACAAGAAATTCAATGTATAACGGTAAGTATACCTAACCTGGACAAGCCAGAACCAAAATTTAACGATATTAAGAAATCGTTAAATTAGTATAAAAAAAATGGAACTTCTAAATGAGAGATATTCAGATAAGATATCAGGGATATTGAACTGTTACGATCGCATAGTAATAAAAGGCACCTTACCAACCATTTGTTACAGTGCCGGAAT
>DATLTB010000057.1:0-12302 GCA_035533815.1 Chitinophagaceae bacterium | reverse complement strand
GGAACCAATAGGAGGGGGGGGGGATGCGATACTATTCACAGTAACGGCCACTAAGCCAGAAACCGAATCCCCGAGATTATTTATCACTGTCAGAGAAAACACATATTTCCCGGCTGAAAGTCCAGTTAAGGAACTTACTGCACTGTCAGGAGAACCAATGAAAACTCCCGATGGTCCGGAAACCTGATTCCACCGGTAGCTGGTAATCCATCCTGAGTCTGATTTGGATCCCATTCCGTTCAAAATAGCAGAATCCGCGGGCAAAGTCAGAGAGGTATCCGTTCCCGGATTGACTACGAGGGGAGGAAGAGCTGCAGCACTGTTCACGGCTATTGTTACCAGGGCGGAAGCCGTATCTCCTAGATTATCTGTCACCTTCAGGGAAAAAACATAATTCCCGGCGGAAAGTCCGGATAAGGAAGTAATTGCACTATCTGGGGTGGTGAAAATAGCACCCGGTGTACCTGAGACCTGGGACCACAGGTAAGACTTTATACTCCCGGATGGAGCCGAAGAACCGGATCCATTAAGTATAGTGGAATCAAGGGGAAGGGTCAAAGTAATATTAGGTCCAGGATTAACTACAGGCGGTATGGGGGGTGGAATGGTACTTGAACCCCTGGTATATTGCAGCATCCACTGAAATACATTGAGGCCGTTTCGGGTATAATTAAGATTATATGCTGAATCCCAGGAATCATGCCCGCTGGCTTGGAATAAGGTCAGCAGGGCCTGGGGATTTATTGCTGGATTATAGCTATTGAGGTATTTCACATAATCAATGGAATAAAAAGAAGGCACTGTGGGATCGTTAAGGTTTTGCAAGGCCCAGACCGGCAGATTGGTAGAAGCTATAGTATCTGCCTTTTGTACATTGGGATAGGATGCCCCGGCTACCGGTACAATGGCAGCTATTCTGCGGGCGTTGGCTGTACTGCTATTGACATAATCCCAGGTAGCCCCCCCTCCCATACTTAGACCAGTGATATACATCCTGGTCGTATCAATACGGTACTTTGACAGGGCAAGATCGATCAATGAAGTTATATCGGTTGGTACCGGCCAGGACTTGAACTGCGGAGCAATGACGATGAATTCAAAGTTATGGCCATTAACCGTAAAGTAGGCAGGCCACTTCCCGCTTTTAATTAGTTTGGTAGGACCGTAAATCAACAGTTTATTCAGGCTTGGTGCTGTGCCGTTGCCCAGTTCCCCTAATCCATGGAGGAAAAATATTACCGGGTACTTCTGGGTTGGATTGGAATTGTAGCCAGGCGGAAGAAATTGCCAATAGCCCCCGCAATTGGGTGAAACAGTAGTTGTAACAGGTGTCAGCTGTCCAAAAACATTAAATGGGGCGAGAATCAGTAATTTAAAAAAAGCAATACTAAAAAAACGCCGCAGTGAAGTAGCTTTCAGGTTGTTCATAGGTTAAAATAGGTTGAAGGGCAATAGGTTTTAAAAACCTCTCACACTAAGTATATAAATCCATAGTTCTCATAGGTCCGATTTTAGTTTTAATACCTGAAGTTGAAAAGCTAGCCAGTCCTTTATTTCATGCCGCCGGAAATGGCAAATATTATGCCGTATTTCACATTTTATTAACATTGTATATGATATAATGTTTAAATGAACTAGTCGGCTTTCCTGTTAGAACTCAAAAAGTATAAAATATGCTAAATTCTATATCGAGTTTATCCACATTTGAATCCAAGACTGGATTCGAATGGAAACAAACTTAGCTAAATTATTGTCGTAATTCAAAAAAACATAGGCTAAAATGACATTTATATGACATGCTTATTTACAATGTGGATAACCTCTGGAAAAACAGGTTAATAATCAACTTTAAGTGGTAAAATATGGACACTCTCTGTTAATTATATGTTGATAACTGACCTTAAAGGCTTTTATAGGGTAAAAGCCCTTCCAGTTTAAATTATCTTGATTTGCATTGCTAATTAAGTGATTTTAAGACAGTTATCATATTTAATATTTCTGAAAGACTAATGCTAATGGCTTGTCCATCACAGAGATAGAATAGGAGGCTATGAGGCTATATGATTAACGAAAAGGCCTTGGTTTACATTGATAATCAATGCTTAGACTCGAAGATGAGACGGAAAACCCGATCATATCCGAAGCCTAATGTGAATAAGCTATTTGGTGTTGGGGGAGTTTGGGGAATAGTCTTTGGGAGTATGAATGAATTCCTGTTTGCCTGTCTTTGATTTGAGGAGGGCTTTAATTAAGGCAAAGATGCTATGAGGTAACCAAAGGATGGCTTTGAAAAATTTCCAATCCAACATAGCAAAGGGAAATGAAATAGTTAAAATGATCATATAAAACAATTCCATTCCAACCCAGACCAGGTTTCCGGGTAGGAATTTAGCATGCAGATAATAACAGCAGCCAGCGATCAGGGAGGTCATGGTTAAAAATACGAGCAGGAGTGCCCTTGGCAAAATGGCACATTGAAGGACTTTATCCCAATAATCCAGCTTGAATTTCAACAGTTTAAGATTTTCATACGACAATAACCTCAGGAGGTATTCCCGTTGAGCGCCCATCCAGCGGGTACGCTGTTTTTCCAAGGTCCTGGAATCCTGCACTTTTTCATCCAGCAAAAGACCGTCATCGAGATATTCTACCCTGATCCGGTCCCTGAGCAGGTTCAATTCAAAGCCCCGATCTGCTTCACCGGGCACATCATCCAGGTCCTTTTTCAATACGGTATCCCTGAAATAGGAAAACCGGAAAGCCATGCCGGAGCCAATCAGGGCTGAGCTCATTCCTACTGCCCGGTGGCCTTTCCGGAAAATATGGTTGTTAATCTCTTCACTGACCGCCTCCAATATAGCCACAGGGGTATTCCTATTCTTGGCGGTACGGTGCAGCTGGAGTGCACTGCAACCACTGTGAAAAGCATGATTGATCTTTTCCAGATTGTCTGTCCCCATGACATTATCCGCATCAAGCACTAGAATAATATCATATTTATCCCGGGGTAACACACTCATAACTGACTTCATTGCCCTGAACTTAGTGCTCTTTTCAAATCCTACCTGCCTTACCTGGACAGGCAATCGGGCCAGATTATCCAGGGTTGTTGGTTTAAGGGAATCTGCAACTACGATCACTTCATATTTGGAATCCGGATAAGATTGCTTTAAAGCATTTTCCACCGTATCACAGATTATCGCATCCTCCCGGTAAGCAAAAATGAGAACTGCAATGGAATATTTTTCCGGATAGCTTTGATAAGAAGCCTGCCTGCCAAACCTGCCCATGACTGCGAAAAAAAACAAATACAGCACCGATAACCCCAGGTAAATGAACAAAACCCAACTCAAAAAATGGAAAATGATATCGAACATCAGGTTGATTTTGAGGTTTTAGGGGTATTGGAAATCACTTTCTCCCAGACTGTGAAGAATCCGCCGGTAAGCTGAGCAGGCAAAATATCAGCCACCTTGCAATCCAGCTTCTGTAACCAGGGTATCCTTCTGGTGAACCAGGAAAATGGAAATACATCTTCAATGAAATTGGCTTTCCCGAAACGGGTAATCCGGAACTGATGCGTTCTGGACATCGAATACAGATCATTTTTACTGAAAAACTGTACATGATCCAGGTTATCCGCTGAGCTTTGAACGGTGGAACCCTGGTAACCCAATGCTTTTTTCAGTCTTTTTAATAACTGCCATAGGTAATTGTCACTTGATCTCATATGAAGAACAGGCCTGGTGACCAGGGCTTCCCGGGGCCCCCTTCCGTTAGGGACTGTTACAATCAGTTTGCCCCCATCCTTTAAGGTACTATGCAGGATATTCAACAGGGAGGCGGGATCCTGCAAGTGTTCCAGCACTTCACTGCAAACCACGGCATCATAGGTCATACCGGTAGCGGCCAGCTGCTCCGCGCTCATCACCTCAAAATTTACCTTTGGCTGGGTGTTTAGCTCACGGGCCTTGCTGATGGCCTTTTCACTGACGTCAATACCCAGTACCTGGAATCCCTGACGGCCCAGGTGCCGGCTGATCACCCCATTACCGCAGCCTACATCCAGGACAATTCCCCCTGCCGGCAATCCTTCAACCAGTACCTTGGCGATAAAATCCAATCTTTTGCGATCTGCAATACGCGCATATTCATAAAATTCCCCCTTTCCCATATCCTATTGATTAATTTCCGGGTTCAAAATTCGGTGATAAACTTTTTCAACCTGGCCAGTCATCGCTTTCGCACTGAACCCATGGCTAATGGTAGTCCTGGCATTGGTTCCCAGTTTAAGCCTCACTGCGGGGTCCCGGTGCAAGGCGAGGATGGCTGCAGCAAGCTGACCGGGGTTCCCGGGTTCAATCAGCCAGCCATTTTCTCCATGTCGGATGATTTCCCGGGTGCCGTCAACAGCAGAGGCTATGGTAGCTTTACCCATGGCCATTGCTTCCAGTAAACCGATAGGCAACCCCTCCCAAAGGGAAGGCAGACAGTAAATATCTGTAAAATGAAGAATATCCGGTATATCCTGCCGAAAATCCTGAAAAATCACCCACTTTTTCAACCCAAGTTCCTTTACCAGTTGAATAGTGGCCTCTTTAAGCTCTCCCTCTCCGACTATCAGCAAGCTGATTCCCGAATCCTTTTCACAGGCCTGTCCGAATCCCCGGACTAAGTTCAAGGGATCTTTCTGTGCCGTAATCCGGGAAATGGCTGTCACCAGGGTATTTCCGGGGGGAATACCCCATTCTGGGCGGATATCCCGGAATAGGAGATCCGGATTGAATTTATCCAGGTCAATGCCATTAGTAATGACCTCAGACCGGAAACCCCGGATATATTTAATGCCTGTTTCCTGATTGGAAACTGAAACAGAAATATTTGCATCCATCCTGGAAGTCAGATAAGCTTCGGATCGGATTCTCAGCCATCTCATCGCGGCTGACTGATCCTCATGAAATGACCAGCCGTGGATAGTATAGATGATCGGTATGTGCAGGGAGCGGGCCGCCCAGATCAGGTTGGCTGCTGCCCGGCTTCCATGGGCATGAATCAGATCCACCTCCTGTGAACGAAGCAGCTCCTTTACCCTTCGAATCACCCTTAGGTCAAATGCTTTTCCGGAACGGATCACATAAACCGGAATATGCATCTGTTTAATACGGTCCACCATTGGGCCTTCGGTAAACGAAAGTACAATTGGCTGGTACTGGACGTAATCCAGATTAGCGACCAGGCTAAGCAAATGGGATTCCCCTCCGCCTACATTTCCCTGCCGGATCGCTTCGAGTACACGGATGGGCCTTCCCCTGCCAGCCGGGAGACCCCTTTGTTCGGAATGCATTTGCATGATTTTATTACCCGGCAGTAATTCAGGATTGATGGCTATTTTTTGGACCAGCCTTCAGGCAGCTTGTCTTCAATTTCGATCTGGCTGAATTCCTGACTCTTCCGGGCCCCGGTTTTTTTGGCCCATTCAGCCATCCTGCGTATCCCTTCTTCCAGATTTACCCCGGATCCTTCCCCAAATTGACGATGGGCCCTGGAATGATCCGCATAAGCATGCATAACTTCGCTGCGTGCCCGAAGATGGTTAATCCTGGGTTCGGTCCCAAATGCCCGAGAGACTACCCCTGCCAGCTCATTGACCGTATAAGGTTGGTCAGCTCCAATATTAAATACCTGATTATAAGCCCCCGCAATGGTTACAGACTTGCTGATCGGGATAGCGACATCATCAATGTAGCTGAAAGCCCTGGTTTGAAGTCCATCCCCGAATATGGTCAAAGGGAGCTGCTGCATGATCTGGTTCATGAATATTCCGATCACATTGCGGTATTTGTCTCCAATATTCTGGTTTTCCCCATATACGTTGTGGGGCCGGAAAATGATATAATTGAGTCCGAACATCTCATGGGCTGCTTTCAGATCCAGTTCAACAGCGTATTTGGAAATCCCATATGGATCTTCCGGCATAGGGGTCATCTCCTCTGTCATAGGGAGCTGGCCAGGTCCATATACAGCTATAGAGGAAGTAAATACAAAACATTTAATCTTATATCTGACCGCTGCATTGACCAGATTGATACTACCAATCAGGTTATTGGTATAGTTAAAGCGACGGATAAAATGAGACAATCCTTCTGCTGCATAGGCCGCCAGGTGGTATACATAGTCAAATTGATGAGTTGAAAACAACCTTTCCACCAATTTTTCATCGGTAACTGAACCCCGGACAAATTCTGCCCCTGCAGGGATATGGTCTTCAAACCCCCCGCTAAGATCATCCAACGCCACCACCTTGTGCCCTTGGGCCAGACAATTTTTCACTACATGGGAACCAATAAATCCGGCTCCTCCGGTAACTAAAGATATGGGCATAACTATTTTTTTTTCACAAAGGTGAATAACTTGACATATGGAAATTTTCCAGTGTGCCTTTCAGGAAACTTCTGAGGTGTCCGAACTGCCGGTGAAACGCATATGACACTACAGTCTTAGGCATGGTAAATAAGGTGAAAAATACAAAAAATACGAAAAACTGGAATCGGGTGGAGTTGCGCCTCATGTAAAGAATCCGGTTCCGGGTATGGTAATACACTTTTATCGCGCTTTTCTTTCCCATAGTTACTGATTCCTTATGGTAAATAAGGGCCCTTGGCTGATAATAGATTTTGAACCCCCCCCGCAGAATCCGGGAAGACCAATCCCATTCCTCATAATATATGAAAAAATTTTCGGGGAACATGCCAACCTGGTCAATAACTTCCTTTTTAACCATCATGGCACAACCATGTGCGCCAAAAGTGGGCCCTGGAATATCATACTGCCCCTTATCTTCTTCCATGCTTCCCACGGCAGTCGTTCTGCCGGTGTAAACGTTAATTGGATTAAAGCCGGCATATTGGATGATATCCGGAAATTGAAAATAGCGGATCTTCGGACAAGTTACTCCGATGGAGGTATCCCTTCGGAATGGTTCCAGCAGCTGTTCAATCAGGTCGGCAGTCAGTTCAGTATCATTATTGACAATAAACAAGTATGTTCCATTGGCCTGGCGCATACCCCAGTTATTACCCCCGGTGAATCCCAGATTTCGTTCACTGACAAGCACCCGGACATTCGGATAATTCCCCTTTCCGATCTGCTTTTCCGGATTTATGGAAGACCCCATATCGCAAACTAGGATCTCATAGCGGGGATAAGTAAGTTTTCGGGAAGACTCCAGGAACTCACAAGTGACATCCGTTTGGTTATAATTAAGCGTAATAATGGAAACCAGCGGCTGGTCTTCAGTTACCATCAGGTATCATTTAATACAAAATTAAATAAACTCCGGGTACAATCTGGGAAAATCAGACGTTATCACCCTGAATCAGGGCTGAAGGGGTGTTGAACATAATCCACATATCATACAGGAAAGAATGCTTTTGTGCATAGTCAATATCCAGATTGATCCGTTCATGGATAGACATATCCTTATGACCCCGTTTCCGGATCTGCCATAACCCTGTGATACCTGCTGGTGCCAGAAACCTTTCTGCCCATTGGTCGGTAGTCAGGGTAACAGCTTCATATAATGGAAGCGGCCTATTACCCACCAGGGACATATCCCCGATCAGCACGTTAATCAATTGAGGTAATTCGTCCAGGCTGGTATTGCGTAGAAAAGATCCCACTTTGGTGATGCGGGGGTCATTGCTGACTTTAAAAAACAGGGGACCTTGTATTTCGTTGATATAGCCATACTGGTTAAGGTGGGAAAGTTGCCGTAACTTTTCCTCCGCTCCGACTTCCATGGTCCTGAATTTATAAAAATTGAAGATCCGGTAAGCCTTTCCTGCCCGCAGTGATTTATAAAGAACAGGACCCCGGGATTCCAGCCTGATCAGGATCGCAATCAGCAGAAACAGGGGGCTGAGCAATACCAGCAGCAGGGAAGCGATCAGGATGTCAAAAAACCTTTTGCCCAATAACCCAATCCGGGATTTCCCGGGGGAAGGCATGATTACATGCTCTTTTTTCTTTACTTTGGTCTGAAGGTTTTTGAATTTCTTTAGAAAGTCCACTTTTGTACAGATATCCTCCACACTGGTTTGGGGAAAAAGGACATCATCCACTCCCCTGATGCTGCGAATCTTCTCTTTCATTTCCAAGTCGTCCGTTTTAGCATACATCAGAAAAGGGATATTGCTGAATTCATTTATCCCATGAATAAATTCCAACAGTTTACGGATCTCCGATTCCCGGAACTCCACATCACATATAATCACATCCGCCAACAACCCATGACCATAGAGCAGCCGGATCAACAGGTTCTGGGAGCCCTTAGGATTTTCCGAGGCGATTCCGGCATAACCCGACTCCAGCATCAGTCCACCCAGGCTGGCCGCATCATTTCCGATGAATAGGGCCAACTTGTGCCCGGCGGGATTCCGTCTGGATCGGATTTTTGCTTCTTCGTAAAGGGTATTTGAAGTATCGTTAAAGCTCATAGTCAAATATTCAGGTTTAGCAACTAGGATTCAGATTAACTGGGATCAGGACACTTTTTTCGATAGTTGCTTGATCATGTTATTTTCCTCCTTTACGTTGAGTGCCTGCCGGATGGCATCCATCAATCGGGTAGGATTAAAAGGTTTCACCAAAAAGTCTGCCACTCCGTATTCTTCACATTTTCCCTTCATATCCTCCGAATAGGAGCCGGAAAGCACAATAATGGGTATATCTCCGTAGATGCCGCTGCTGGTTAAATTCTTGATCAGGTCCCAACCGTCAATGTTGGGCATTTGCAGATCTGAAATGATAATATCGGGTTTATTCCCCTGGCTTAACCAATACATGGCTTCAAATCCATCAGATGCAGTGACCACCGTATAATATTTGCTGACGATAGTCTCCAGAAGGAAGCGGATCGGTTTGCTGTCATCGATGATCAGGATGTTCTTCTTCATTTTAAATTCGGTTTATCCGATGATTTACATAACAGGTTCAGGGGGCTTTTTGTTTCAGATTATCAGTGGTTCGGTTTTTAAACCCTGATAAGGATCGGATGGTTTGCCGGATTCCCGTACTGATTTCAAAAAGCTATGTCAAAAATAGACCAAACTGGGGGTCCCTTCTTCGATAACTTGGTAAACGCATGAAAAATCCTCGTAAACGTAAAATAAAGGGGGGTAAACCCCGGTATTCCCCAAATGAAAACCAACCTTTAATGACATTTCCATCTGCTTCATTATCATCATTTAACTTGGTTATCTTATTCATTTTACCCTCTATTTTCCATTGGCTCAAAATCTCCTACCCACATCCCCCGTTTTTGCCTGGTTGAATCGGCAAGCTCCAAATTCAAATTCCCTTTGAACAGATTCAATATTTTCCTTACAGCTAAAAATTCTTGTTAGCTTTGAAACCAGAGTAAACTACCCAGTCAACGCCAGTTATGCATGATGTGATTATTGCTTTTTGGGTCTGTGCTTCGATCATTTTCTATAATTATATTGGTTACGGCCTAATCCTGGCCATTTTGGTTAAAATCAGATCCCCATTCCATACTCACCCTACAGCGGGCGCTGATTTCACTCCGGCTGTCACCCTGGTCATTGCTGCCTATAACGAAGAGGAGTTCATCCGATCTAAAATCTCAAATTCCCTGGACCTGGATTATCCTGCAGATTTGTTTCATATACTGGTGGTCACGGATGGTTCCACGGACCGTACCCCGGATTTGGTGCGCGGGAATTCCCGGGTCATCCTGCTCCATGAAGGGAGGCGCCTGGGCAAGACTTCAGCCATTAACCGGGCCATGAAGCATATTCAGACCCCAATTGTTATTTTTTCAGATGCCAATACCCTGCTTAACCGGCAAGCTATCCGGATGATCGTCCAACATTACGGAAATCCCCAGGTGGGAGGAGTGGCTGGAGAAAAAAAAGTGATTGATTCGGGAAATAGGGGCGGATCCGGAGCAGGTGAAGGCCTCTACTGGAAATATGAATCCTGGCTAAAAAAACTTGATGCCCGCTTGTTTACTATTGTTGGAGCCGCAGGGGAACTGTTCAGTATCCGCAGTGAACTGTATGAACCGGTGGAACCAGATGTAATTCTGGATGATTTCATGATCTCCCTCAGGATATGTGCCAAAGGCTACCGGATAGCCTATGAACCCAATGCCTATGCCATGGAAACCGCATCTGTATCCATGGCAGAAGAACAGAAAAGAAAGATCCGGATCTGCGCTGGCGGTTTCCAGTCTATTTTTTTGCTTAAAGGCCTGCTCAACCCGTTCAGGCAACCTTTATTGACCTTTCAGTACATTTCCCACCGGGTCCTCCGCTGGACCTTCGCTCCGCTTTGTCTTCCTGTTATTTTATTCCTCAATGTGATTTTGGTAGCCGGAGGTAACGGGGTAATTTACCTGGTTTCCCTGATTGTCCAGATTCTTTTTTACGGGTTTGCCCTTTCAGGTCTTTATCTTGCACCAAGAAACAGGATGAACAGGCTGCTGCAGGTCCCTTATTATTTTTTATTTATGAATATCATGGTTTACCTGGGATTTTTCAGATTTTTGAGCCGGCATCAATCCTCCGTCTGGGAAAAAGCCAGCAGGGAAAAATGGACAGGAGATTCACCGGTAACCTAAAAATATCCATGTTGAATACCCCCCAACAATCGCCTGAAAGGCTGCATGGTATGGATGCACTCCGGGCGATTGCTATGTTGCTGGGCATTGTTCTTCACGCCACCATATCCTATAAAGTATTTCATGATCCCAGTACCTGGCCCGCAGATCCCCAATATCATTTTATCGGATATGACTATCTGTACTTATGGATCCATAGTTTCCGGATGCAATTGTTTTATCTGGTAGCGGGGTTTTTTGCCCGATTCCTATACCTGAAAATCGGTGAAAAGCCATTCATCCGTCACCGGGCAAAACGGATCCTTTTGCCTTTTATCCTTAGTCTGATCCTGCTGGTGCCTTTTTCCCTGACTCCATTTCTATATTACCATTTCAGACATTTTCCCCATCCCTGGCATGATGTAGCCCGGCAACTGCTCCGCTGGAATGGTATGGTGCATTTCTGGTTCCTGTATTACCTGCTCTTCTTTTATGTTGCCATGCTTATCCTGATTCACCTGGGAAAATTGATCAGGATCTCCCTGCCTGGAAAAGATTCTGCCCGGAAATTACCTGATCTGTCGCTGTACAGGACGGTCCTGGTTCTGGTGATCCCATTGACTGCTTTACTTTACCTTTTTAACACGCCCATGGTTGAAGTATATACCGGCATCTTTCCAAAAATTACTTATTTCTCTTATTTTGGATTTTTCTTCCTGTTGGGCTGGTGGTTAAATAACCGAATGGATTGCCTGAGGAAAACTTCCAGGTTGGGGTGGCCCCTGCTACTCATCGGTACAGCGCTGACCTGGCCGATGATGTACTTAACTACCCGGGAAGCAAGCCTGTCCCTGCATTTGGGTGGGTTATACTGGTTAATAGTCCGTTCCCTGGGGGCGCTGCAAACCATTAGCCTGGTGTTTGGTGGCCTTGGGCTCTTCATGCATTATTTCCGGGAAGAGAGCAGAACACTCAGATATATCTCTGATTCCTCCTACTGGCTGTATCTGATCCATATGGGTATTCTCGCCTCTCTTCAGATCCTGTTTTTCCATAGTTTGATACCGGGGCCTTTCCGTTTCTTTCTTGTCCTTTCCATCACCCTAGGAATCTCTTTCATCAGCTATGACTGGTTTATCCGGTATACTATAATTGGTGAAATGCTACATGGAAAACGCAAAAGACTGCATAAGCATTCAAATCCGGGAAAACCATCTTCCACGGCATAATAGTTAAAATGACTTCTTTTAATTTGCGCTCCCATTCCGGGACCCGAAACAAAGCCTGGAACAATTTCGTCTTTTTTTACCCTCCGTATACCGACGTTCCCTAAACTTTCTACATCATTCACCAAGTTGTCTGTTTGCAGGTCTGCCTTTGACCTACTTTTAAGCCTGTTTTTAAACAATGAATTGATTTTATAACGAATAATTAGCATTTAAACCCCTCAGGCTCAACCTAAAAAAGTTAATAACCTCCATATGAAAAAAATTTACCTGCTGACCATTCTGGCGCTTAGTACGATTACCCGTTTTGCAACTGCCCAGCAGCAATCAGTACTGAATCCCAGTGATCCGATTGTGATATACAATAAAAACAGTCCTCCAACCCAACCTCCTTACGGTAAGATTGGCAAATGGGTGAAAACCACCAGGTTAAGCTGGAATACCACCATGTTTAA